>JBMOJG010000268.1:0-5213 GCA_049316925.1 Alsobacter sp.
CTCGGTCTCCTCCGGCATGGCCGCGGCCACCGGCACCGCGCCGGTGCCGCGCACCACATGCAGCCGGTTGGTCTGGATCGCCGGGTTGGCGTGGCCGGCATAGAGGTAGCGCCACTCCGCCGCGTCGAAGCCGGTCTCCTCCTTGGCGCGGGCGCGGATCTCGTCGATCGTGCCGCCATGGTTGAAGATCGGCAGCGGGCCGCGCTCGGCCGCGATCTTAGCCCGCAGCGCATCGGTCGCAGGCCCGTCGAGCACACCCTCGGCCGAGCAGACGACGCCGTTGCGCAGCGCGCCCTCCGCTGTGACGAGGCCACGGGCCACGTCCAGCGCCACCAGTGCCGCATCACGCTTCAGCGGGTCGCCCCAGCCGCCGCCACCCCAGGTGTTGAAGTGCAGGATGTCGCCCGGCTCGACCTTGACGTGGTCGCACTTGGAGGGAACCAGCATGGTTGTCCCGTCGGCCCGCAGCAGCTTCTTGGTGGAGCGCATGCCCGGCGTGCCGCCGTTGACGCCCCACGGATAGGTCAGCCAGCGGTCGTCGTGGATAGAGATCTCGCCCGGCTCCAGGAACTCGTAGGCGATGTGCACGCCGTTGCCACCCCGGTGCAGGCCGGCACCGCCGGAGTCCGGAATGGTCTCGTAGGCGCGGATGCGCATCGGGAAATAGCTCTCCAGATACTCGTTCGGCACGTTGGTGAAGGCCGGCCACAGCGAGTGTCCGTCCGGCCCGTCGCCGACCGGGCGGCCGGGAATACCGCCAAAGCCGATCTGGAAGAGCTGGTACCACTCGCCGTGCTTGTCGAAGCCGGAATACATCAGGTGCGGGCTGTCGGAGAACCCTGCGGCATTGAGCGCGTCGGGCGCGCCCTGGCCGAGCAGGCCGCCCATCAGGTCGAAGATGCGCCCGAGCAGATGGGTGCGGCAGGACAGCGCCGCGGGACGCTGCGGCTTGAGGATGCTGCCGGCCGGGATGCGCACGTCGACGAGTTCGTAGAACCCGTCGTTGAAGAGGATCTGCGGATCGAACAGGTTGATGGTGAAGGCACCCAGGAACATTTTGAACATCTCCTCGTTGAGGAGAAAGTTCACCGAGGCGATCGACTGCGGGTCCGTTCCGGCAAAGTCGAAGATGGCGACATCGCCCTCGCGCCACAGCGAGCAGGCGATCTTGTAGGGGCCGTGCCCCATGCCGTCATCGTCGATGTAATCCTCGAAATAAGCCTTCTTCTCGGGGATGAACATCTTGATGATGGCCGACATCGCGGTCTTGTTGCGCGTCAGCATCTCGCCCATGGCGCCGATGAATGTGTCGACGCCGAAGCGCTCGCAGCACTCGTGCACGCGGCGCTCCGCCAGCCGCAGCGCGGCGATGATCGCGTTGAAGTCGGAGCGGTTCCAGTGCGGCAACCTGCAGTTGCGGAGCAGGAGGTTGAACACCTCCGTGTTGAGCTCGCCCTTGCGGTAGATCTTGGTCGGCGGGATCTGGATTCCCTCCTCGAAGATCTGCGTGGCGTCGGTGGGCAGCGAGCCCGGCACCTTGCCGCCGGTGTCGGTCATGTGGCCGAACATGGCGGCCCACGCCACCAGCCGGCCGTCGCGGTAGATAGGCATCATGGTCAGCCAATCGTTGAGATGGCTGACCGCGCCGCCGCACGAATAGGGGTCGTTGGTCAGGAAGATATCGCCGTCCTCGATGGTCCCCTCGTAGCCCTGCATGAAGCCGTACAGGAAGGAGCCGAACTGGCCGACGACCATCTTGCCGTCGTTGTTGGCGATCATCGGGAAGGCATCGTGCTGCTCGCGGATGCCGGGCGACATGGCGGTGCGAAACAGCACCGCGTCCATCTCGGCGCGGGCGTTGCGCAGCGCGTTCTCGATGATGTCGAGGGTGATGGGCTCGACGGCGACCTTGGCGAAGGGCGTGGTGTTGGTCTGGATGATACGGGCGGGCATGGCGCGTCTCCGATCAGTGCGTCGGGCGGATGAGGATGCAGCCGGTCGGATCGACCTCGCCTGCATGGCCGGGAAGGATCAGCGTCGTGGCATCCATCTGGGCGACGATCGCCGGCCCGGTGATGACATTGCCCGCCTGCAGCTTGGTGCGGTCGTAGACCCCGGCCGCATGGTCGGCCCCGTCGACATAGACGGACGTCGTCTCCACCAACGCGGCGGAAGGATCCTTGCCGCCTTTCTCCAGCGACTCTGCCTTCACCAGCGGCTCGGGGCCCTGCACAACGGCGCGCATGGTGACGAGCTCGTGCGGGGCATCGAGCGCAAAGGTGAAGAGCTGGGTGTGGGTGTCGTCGAAGGACTTGCCGAGTCCCTTGAGGCCGGTGGCCCTGAATGTCTCCAGCGTCGTCGGGATGGGGATGCCGAGGCCCTGGCCATGGTAGCGCACGTCGATGAGCAGGCTCGTCGTCATGTCGGCCTCGCTCAGGCCCTCCGCCTCCAGCGTCTTGCGCGCCTCGGCGGCAAGCTCCTCGAGCACGCCGAGCACATGCGTGTCGGTGAGCGTCTCGAAGCGACGGATCATGGTGCGCGAGGCCTCGTCGCGCAGCCGTGTCGTGGCGTCGCCATAGGCGCAGAGCACGCCGGGACCCGGCGGGATGAGGACGGGCCATGAGCCCATCAGCCTGCCGAGCGCATTGGCGTGCAGCGGGCCGGCGCCGCCGAAGGCCGCCAGCGCGAAGTCGCGCGGGTCATAGCCCTGCTCGATCGACACCAGGCGCAGTGCGCCGAACATGTTCTCGTTGACGATGTTGACGATGCCCTCGGCCGCCTTCTTCAGCGGCATGCCGAGCGCCGTGGCGATCTTCTGCACGGCCTGCGTGGCGAGTTCGAGATCGAGCTTCATGTCGCCGCCGAGGCGCGAGCTCACCGGCAGATAGCCGAGGACCACATTGGCGTCGGTGACGGTCGGCTCGGTGCCGCCCTTGGCGTAGGCGGCGGGGCCCGGCTTGGCGCCGGCGCTCTGCGGGCCGACGCGCAGCGCCTTGGTGAGCTCCGGCACATAGGCGATCGAGCCGCCGCCCGCACCCACCGTGCGCACGTCGATGGAGGAGGCGCGCACCGTCACGTCGGCGACGCGGGTCTCGCGCCGCTGCTGGGCGACGCCGTTCTGGATCAGCGCCACGTCGGTCGAGGTGCCGCCCATGTCGAAGGTCAGGATGTTCTTGAACCCCGCCTGCTTGGCGATCCATTGCGCGCCGGAGACGCCGCCGGCCGGTCCGCTCATCAGCAGGTTCACCGGCGCCGACTTGGCGCCCTCGACGGAGGCGAGGCCGCCATCCGAGCGCAGCACGTGCAGCTTCACATTGCCCATGGAGCTGGTCAGCTCCCGGTGCAGGCTCTCGATGTATTTCGCGACGACCGGCCGGACGTAGGAGTTCACCACAGTCGTCTCGGTGCGCTCGTACTCGTACATCTCCGGAATGACCTCGCTCGAGGTCGAAACCGGGACGTTGGGCATGATCTCTTCGGCGATCGCCTTGATGCGCTGCTCGTGGGCGCCGTTGGCGTAGGCGTTGAAGAGCGACACGGTCAACGCCTCGATGCCCTTGTCGCGCAGCGCCGCCAGGCGCACCCGCAGGCTCGCCTCGTCGAGCGGCTCGACAACGCCGCCGTCGGCACCGATGCGCTCGTCCGCCTCGATGGTGAGTTCGAGCGGGGCGAGCGGCGGGCGCTTGTTCCAGATCACCCAGCCGCCAAGGCCGCCAGGAACGTAGGAGCGCGCGATCTGCAGGGTCTGGCGGTAGCCCTTTGTGGTCACCAGGCCGACCTTGGCGCCACGCGAGGTCAGCACCGTGTTGGTGGCCACGGTGGTGCCATGCATCACGTGTTCGATGCTGCGCGGATCGATCTTCGCCTCGGCGCAGATCCGGCGGATGCCGTTGAGCACGCCGATCGAGGAATCCTCCGGCGTCGACGGAACCTTGGCGCTGTAAAGCTGGCCCGTGGTTTCATCGATCAGCAGGAGGTCGGTGAACGTCCCTCCCACATCGACACCAAGTCGATACGAGCTGTGTGCGGCCGCTGCGGCTGGCATCTGCGTCTCCTATGTCGAGGGCGTGTCGTCGCCGTCGGCAAGTCCGAGGGCGCCGGGGTTCATGCAGGAAGTGGGATCGAGCAGGTCCTTGAGCCTGGCGAGCGTGTCACGCGCCGCAGGCGTCAGGCCAGCCAGAAATCCGTAGTAGCGGCCGATCTGGAAATGCGTGCCGCCCACCGCATCGAGCGCCTCGGCAAGCGCCAGGCGCAGCCGATGGACAAGGGCACGCGCCTCCGGGTTCTCCGGCCGCGTCGCGTAGGTCTCGCGCTGCTGGGCGGTGCAGTAGCGCAGGTGGAAGGGTGTCAGCCTGTCGGGCCAGAAGAACTGCGGCTCGACGATCATCGCCCGGCCGCACAGGGCCGTCAGCATGCTCACGCGGATGCCGAGCCGTTCCATGTCCGGGTGGACGGGGGCCAGAGCGGCATCGACCGCCGCCAGCGCCGCCCGCGCCTGCGACAGCGGAACCACGCCGTGGACCGGCAGCCAGAGCTCTCCGTCGGGACCCAGCAGCGCCTTGATCGGCCGGAACGGCCGGGACCGGGTGGCGCGCGGGATGGAGTCGGCGATCTCGATCGCGCCAAGCCCGGAGAGGATGGCGCGGGCCCGCACCAGCGTCTCCTGCGCGTCGGCCTCGGTCGGGCCGTCGGCGACCAGGTGCAGGCTGTAGTGCACCTCCGACAGGAACGTCATCCTGCGCGCGCCGAGGCCGACCGCCGCCATCACGCCCCTGATGCCGCCACCGCCGGCCTGCGCCACGTCGCGCAGCGTCTCGGCCTTCTCCCGCAGGGTAAAGCCGGTGCGCGTCAGGTTGTCGTTGGCAACGCGATCGAAGCCGAAGCACTCGGCAAGGCCCCGCAGCCCGGCCAGCGCGCTTTGCGCATCGGCCAGCGCCCCCTCGTCGGGCAGCGCGAAGGAGGCGTAGGCGCTGGCAGGCATCGGGATCACCCGCAGCGCCGCCCGGACCTTGACGCCCAGCGCACCGCAATCCCCCAGGAACAGGCCTGTCAGATCCGGTCCATAGGCCCGGTGGAACGGCGTGAGCCCCTCGCCCGCCCATGCGCCCGTCCGCAGCAACCGCCCGTCGGGCAGCACCACCTCGAGCCCGAGCACGCTCTCCGCGGCGGAGCCGTGTCCCGCCGAGCCGAAGAAGGCGCCGTTCTGCGACAGT
>JBMOJG010000269.1:0-5212 GCA_049316925.1 Alsobacter sp.
ACTACCACTCGCCCAACCTGATGTGGCTGCCCGAACGCGAGGGTCTGGCCCGCATCGGCCTGCTGGACTTCCAGGACGCGGTGCTGGGGCACCCGGCCTATGACGTGGTCTCACTGCTGCAGGATGCCCGGGTCGATGTCGCCGAGGACCTGGAGCTGCGCCTGCTGGGCCATTACGCCCGGCAGCGGCGGGCGGCGCAGCCGGAGTTCGACATGGGTGCGTTCGCGCGGGCCTACGCGGTCTTCGGCGCGCAACGGGCCACCAAGATCCTCGGCATCTTCGCCCGGCTGGACCGGCGCGACGGCAAGCCGGCCTATCTGCGGCATTTGCCGCGGATCGAGCACTACATCCGCCGCGATTTGGCACACCCGGTGTTGGCGGACCTGAAGGTCTGGTATGAAACCCACCTGCCGGGGCTGATTGCGCCGGCCTGACCCGCCCTGTCCCGCGCGTGCCCATGCCCCGACCCGCAGCATCGTCCATTCCCGACCACGCCATGGTGCTGGCCGCCGGCCTCGGCACCCGCATGCGGCCGCTGACCGAGACGCAACCCAAGCCGCTGGTCCGCGTCGCCGGCAAGGCACTGATCGACCGTGTGCTCGATCCGCTCGCCCAGGCCGGAATAGGAACGGCTGTCGTCAATGTCCATCACTTCGCCGACCAGATGGAGGCGCACCTGGCAGAACGCGGACAGCCGCGCATCGTGCTGTCGGACGAGCGGGCGCAGCTGCTCGATTCGGGCGGCGGCGTGCGCAAGGCGCTGCCGCAGTTCGGCGCAGGGCCGTTCTTCGTCCTCAACGCCGATTCGTTCTGGATCGACGGGCCGCGCAGCAATCTGGAGCGGCTGGCCGAGGCTTTTGACCCCGCGCGGATGGACGTGCTGCTGCTGCTCGCCAGTACCGCCCTGTCGACCGGCTATGACGGCCGGGGCGATTTCTTCATGGATCCGCATGGCCGGCTGGAGCGGCGCCCGGAACGGGCGGTCGCTCCGTTCGTCTATGCGGGTGTGGCGATCCTGGCGCCCGGCCTGTTCGACACGATGCCGGACGGGCCGTTCTCGCTGAACCGGATCTTCGACGCGGCGCTGGCGGCGGAGCGGCTGCACGGTCTGCGGCTCGACGGTTTCTGGCTGCATGTCGGCACGCCGGCGGCGATCGGGCTGGCGGAGGCCCGCATCGCCCAGAGCGCCCTGTGAGCGGCAGCCGGACGGCCCCGCGCGTTTTCACCATCCCGCCCGGCGCCGCCTTCCTGGCGACCCTGGCGGAAGCTCTGATCGGCGGGCAGCTCGTGCCGGGCTGGCCCGACCCGTCCGATCCGTTGTCGCTGGGTGAAGGCACCGTCTATCTGCCCACCCGACGCGCCGCCCGCGCTCTGGCCGTCCTGCTGGCCGAGCACGCGGCAGCGCGCGGCGCGGGCACCATCCTGCTGCCGCGCATCGTGCCGCTGGGAGAGACCGACGAGGTCGAGGCGGCAGCGCTCATGGCAGGCCAGCCGGCGGATGATGACCGCCCCGAGGTCGGTCCGGTCGAGCGTCGGCTGGCGTTGGCCCGTCTGGTTCTGGGATGGGCTGCCTCGGTCAAGGCCCGGTCAGCCGACGCGGATGCGCGCGCGCGCGTGGTCTCCAACGCCGGCGACGCCCTGGCGCTGGCCGGCGACCTCGGCATGCTGATCGACACGCTGGCGATCTACGGCAAGGACTGGCAGGACGTCCACGCCCTGGTGGCCGAGGAGTATGATCGCTACTGGGAGGAGACGAAGACCTTCCTTGCCATCGCCGCGGCAGGCTGGCCCGGCTATCTGTCGGCCGGTGGCATGGTCGACGGCGCCCGCCGGCGGCATGAGCTGCTGATGGCGCAGGCCGCGCGCCTGCGGACCTTGCGGCCGATGACGCCCATGATCGTCGCCGGCTCGACCGGCTCGATGCCGGCCACGGCAGCGCTGATCGCCGCCATCGCGCATGTGCCGCGCGGCGCCGTGGTGCTGCCCGGGCTCGACCAGTCGCTCGACGAGGCCTCCTGGGAGGTTATCGGCCCGCATGCGGCCCATGGCGGTCACCCGGGCCATCCGCAGGCGGTGCTGGCCGGGCTGCTCACGACAGTCGGCATCCTGCGCGGCGAGGTGGAGCCGCTCGGCCGCCCCGGCCCGACGCTGGAGGCGCGTGCACGGTTCGTGTCCGAAGCGCTGCGGCCGGCCGAGACCACCGACCTGTGGGCGAGGGCGTCGCAACGGCTCGGGCCGGGCGAGATTGCGGCGGCGCTGGCCGATATCGACGTCGTCGAGGCCGCCGATGACCGCGAGGAGGCACTGGTGGTCGCCTGCGTGCTGCGCGAGGCCATCGCCGTGCCCGACCGCACGGCCGCGCTCATCACCCCCGACCGCGGGATTGCGGCGCGGGTGGCGGCCGAACTGGGGCGCTGGGGGATCAGTGTCGACGATTCCGCCGGGCTGCCGCTGCTGTCGTCCGCCGCCGGCATGCTGGGGCGGCTCGCCGCGGAGGCTGTGGCTTCGGAATGCGGGGCCGTGGCACTGCTGGCGCTGCTCGACCATCCCGGATGCAGGCTCGGGCTTGGCCGGGCCATGGTGCTGCGCGGCCGGGCAACGCTGGAGATCGGCGTGCTGCGCGGCCCTGCACCCCGGCCGGGGCTCGCGGGCCTTGCCGCCGGGCTGGACCGGATCGCGGCGACGCCGGAGGCTGACCGCCGCCGCTGGCCCGGCCCGAAGCGGCGGCTGCAGTCGGCGGACTGGCAGGCTGCCGCAAAGGTCCTGTCTGCGCTCGCGGCCGCACTGGCGCCGTGGGAGGGAACAGGCGACGACCTCGTCGCCATGGCGGCAGCCCATCGCGCCATGGTGGCCGCGCTGGCGGCGGCACCGCCGGGCGAAAGCACGCCGCCTGACCTTTCTGTGGTGGACCTGGACACGTTGTTCGACGAGGTCCAGGCGGGGGGCGTGACCGGCCTTGCCGGTCCGCGCACCGATTATCCGGCCTTCTTCGCGGCGCTGGCCGCCGGGCGTGTCGTGCGCCGGCCCGATTCGGGGCACCGGCGCATCCGCATCTGGGGTTTGCTCGAGGCCAGGCTGCTGCCGGCCGATACCGTGGTGCTGGCCGGGCTGGACGAGCGCTGCTGGCCGGCCGAGGCCCAGACCGACGCGTTCCTGAACCGGCCGATGCGCCACCAGCTCGGGCTGCCCTCGCCCGAGCGCCGGCTGGGCCAGACCGCCCACGATTTCGAGCAGGCGCTGGGAGCCGGCAGGGTGGTGGTGACGCGGGCCCTGAAGCGCGGCGGCGACCCGACGGTGGCGTCGCGCTTCCTGCAGCGCATGGCCGCCGTCGCCGGCGCGGACCTGTGGACAGAAGCGTGCCGCCGCGGCGAGAACCGCCTGGCACAGGCCCGGCAGCTCGACCGGCCGGCGGTGACCGCGTCCACCCGCCGCCCGGCGCCAGTGCTGGCGGCCGACCGGGTCCCCGACCGGCTGAGCTTCACCGAGGTCGAGACGCTGGTGCGCGACCCCTACGCCATTTACGCAAAGCGGGTGCTGCGCCTCGACCGGCTCGACGCGCTTGCCGAACCGCCCGGCGCCGCCCTGCGGGGCACACTGGTGCACGATGTCGTCGGGCAGTTCGGCCACGCCTATCCGGTGGCGCTTCCGGCCGATCCCCGTGCCGAGCTGGAGCGCATCGGCACGGCCGTGTTTGCCGCCACTCCGGCGCTCGCCGACCGTCCGGAGACGATGACGTTCTGGTTGCCGCGCTTCCGGCGGGTGGCGGAGTGGCTCGCGGAATGGGAGACCCGACGGCGTACCGGCAGCCTTGTCGTGCATGCCGAGATCGCCGGGCTGCTCGATCTGCCGATGCCCGATGGCCGGCCCTTCACGCTGTATGGCCGGGCCGACCGGATCGAGGTTCGTCAGGGCGGCGGGTTCGCGGTGGTCGATTTCAAGACCGGCGCGCCTCCGGGCGTCAAGGAGGTGCGCGTCGGCTTCAGCCCGCAGCTGACGCTGGAGGCCGCGGTGGCCAAGCGCGGCGGGTTTCCCGGCCTGCCGGCGGTGAGCGTGGTGGACGCGCTGCTCTACGTCCATCTGTCCGGCGGCACGACGGCCGGATCCGAACGGGTCATCCAGCCGAAGCCGTCCGACCCGCCCTTCGAGATCAACGCGCTGGCCGACGAGCATCTGGCCCGGCTGGCAACGCTGATCGCCGCGTATCGGTCAGGCCGGCCGTTCCTGTCGCGGCCCTACCCGAAATTCGCCAAGCGCTTCTCGGCCTACGACCATCTCGCCCGGGTGCAGGAATGGTCGCTTGGCGATACCGATGGGGAGGATCCGGCGTGACCCGGCCGGTGGTCGATGCCGAGACACGGCGCAAGCAGGATGCGGGGTCGGATCCGGGCGCCTCCGCCTGGGTGTCGGCCCATGCGGGCTCGGGCAAGACGCATGTGCTGGCCCAGCGGGTGATCCGCCTGCTGCTGGCGGGGACCGACCCGTCCTGCATCCTGGCGCTGACCTTCACCAAGGCGGCGGCCGCCAACATGGCCACCAAGGTGTTCTCGACCCTGGCCGGCTGGGTGACGCTCGACGATGCCGCCCTTTCGGACGCCATCGTGGCGGTTGACGGCCGGCGCCCGGACCGCCACCGCCTGGAGCTCGCCCGCCGCCTGTTTGCCCGGGCGGTGGAAACGCCGGGCGGGCTGAAGATCCAGACGATCCACGCCTTCTGCGAACGGATCCTTCATCTCTTCCCGTTCGAGGCGAATGTTCCGGCGCGGTTCTCGGTGCTGGACGACACGGCCGCCGAGGAGCTGCTGGCCAGGGCCCGGACCGAGACGATCCTGGCTGCCGCAACAGCGTCGAAGGGCTCGGAGGCGCTGGAGCGCGTCATCGCGACGGTCGGCGAGGAGGGGTTCGCGGACCTGATGAAGGAGGCCGTCGGCATCCGGCACCTGTTGCGGGAGCTCGGCGATGCCGACCGGATCGTCAGCCTGGTGCGCGCCGGCCTCGCCATCGGCCAGGACCGCGCCGCCGATGTCGAGCGGGAGATCGTCGAGGGCGGGGTGAGTCCGGCCGAATGGCCGCGGCTGATTGCGGCGCTGCGCCAGACCGTCACGACCACCAGCCGCAAGATCGGCGACGCGCTCGAGGCGGTGCTTGGCGCTTCGATCGCGGTTCAGGCCTCCGCCTACCGGGGAGTGGTGCTCACCGGCAAGGACGAGCCCCG
>JBMOJG010000270.1:0-5211 GCA_049316925.1 Alsobacter sp.
GATCATCACGCCGGCGGCCGACTGGATCAGATGGGCGCAGGTGCGTGACCCCACGACGAGGAAGAAAGCGTCCTGGATCTTGCGGTGCAGCCAGACGATTCCGGTGAGTCCACAGAAAACTTCCCGCTGTCCGCGCTCGACGAGCACGGGGGCATCGCTGCAGCCGGTGGCGGGTGTGGCGAGAACGCGCTCGTTCATTGGGGCACCCCCGCCAGGCGCGTCGATGCCGCATCCAGCCGGGCCGCACGCAGCTTGAGGACGAACTGGGTGGCATTGATCACGTAGGCGGCGTAGGCGGCCAGTGCCAGGACCATGCGTCCGTGAGCGTCCATCCAGCCAAACCACACCGCGGCCAGGTAGGCGGTGTGCAGCGCCAGCACCAGCATGCTGAACACGTCTTCCCAGAAGAACGCCGGGGCGAAGAGCCAGAGGCCATAGACCTCCTTCTCCCAGATGCAGCCGGTGATCATGATCGTGTAGAGGACGAGGGTCTTGACCACGATCGAGGCGGTCGCCAGCGCGTAGCCGTCCCCTGTGGCAAACCACCGCAGCACCAGCGCGAGGCTCACCAGAAACACCAGAAACTGAACCGGCGCGAGGATTCCCTGCACGAGGGTCCAGGGCGTCGCATCGCGGCGACGCCGTTCCTCCTCGGTGTAAAGCGGGATTCGCGTCTCGGACCGCTGCTGCGCCATCAATCAGCCCCTCTTTCCGCGGGCTGGGCCCATCGGGTGAGGAGAGACTAGGGCCGGGATCGGCGGACTGTCAACCAAACTTGACGTAAAGAAATGTTTACAGACTGCGGCATCCCGCCTACGCTCAAATCCCTATCCAGTCTGACGGGCTTCTCCTATGATGTCGAACTCTCCGACCCGTTCCAGTGAAATCCGGAGCCGTTCGGCCGCGCAAAACCAAGAGCAAAAATATAGCCATAGGGGGATTCCCATGGAACGGTTAGGCCAAGGCTTTGACGGCGCCAGCTTATGGCAAAGTGCCGACGCGACGGCCAACAAACCCAAATCGGCGTCGCCATCGCAGGGATGGAGCGGCGGCCGGTCCACGGAGCCTTCCGCCGCGCTGCGGAGCCGTCTGTCCGAGGTGATTGAAGGCGAGATCATCCCTCGGCTGATGCTGTCCCACCGACCGCCCCGCCGCACGGTCGTGGATGATGCACCGAAGCCCAGCATTGACGAGATCGTGGCCTTCGCCCGCCTGGTGATTTCCCCCGATCTGGATGCTGCGACCGAGCATGTGCGTAACCTCCGGCTGTCGGGCATGTCGGCCGAAAGCCTCTGCCTTGACCTGCTGGCACCGACGGCGCGCTGCCTCGGCGAGCTGTGGGAAGAGGATCTCTGCGACTTTCTCGACGTGACCGTGGGTCTGTCCCGCCTGCAGTGCATTCTGCAGGAACTGACGCCGTATCTGGGACCCGAGCGCGGCGACACCGAGAGCCTGCGGCGCATCCTTCTGCTGCCGGCGCCGCATGAGACGCACACCTTTGGCATCGCAATGGTGGAAAAGTTCTTCCGGGCCAGCGGCTGGGATGTCGCCGGTGGCGCCGGCAGCTCAGCCGACCTTGCGGTCGACCTTGTCCGCGCCGAGTGGTTCGGCATAGCCGGATTTTCCGTCAGCACCGAGAACCACCTCGATGCCGTTGGAGCCTGCATTCGCGCCACCCGCCGCGCCTCGTGCAATCCGGCCATATCCGTGATCGTCGGCGGCCCATTGTTTGTCGACCGCCCGGACCTGGCCGTGCTACTCGGCGCCGACGCTCTGGCCGGCGATGGGGTCAGCGCGGTGCTGATGGCCCAAAGTCTGCTTGATTTGAAAGCCAGAGCTTGATGGAAGCTGTCATCGCCAGGATCGGATAAGTCTCCCCCACTGGATATCGTCGTCCCAAAGCCCTCGCCGCGGCACTTTACGGCACCCAACGAAGCACTGGCGGGTGTCGGCGCTGCGGAAGCTGCAGCATTGCTTGCGGCAGCAGCGGATGTGGCGCTGGTGATCGACGCCAGCGGCATCATCCGCGACGTGGCATTCGGCAGCGACGAGATGCTTCAGGAGGGTTTCGGCGACTGGATAGACCGGGCGTTCGTCGACACGGTGGCCCGCGACAGCCGCATCAAGGTCGAGCAACTGCTGCGCGAGGCATCGGCCACGCCGTCGCGCTGGCGCCAGCTCAACCACCCGACAGCGGCCGGCCAGCAGGTTCCGGTGCGCTATTCGGTGGTTCGCATTGGCCGAGACGGTCGGGTCTTCGCCATCGGGCGGGATCTCCGCGCGTTGTCAAATCTGCAGCAGCGTCTCGCCGATGCCCAGCAGGCCATGGAGCGCGAATACGCCCGCATTCGCGGCGCGGAGACCCGCTACCGCCTGCTGTTCCAGCTCGCAGGCGAGCCGATCCTCGTTCTCGATGCCAATTCGACCCGGGTGGTTGAGTGCAATCCGGCCGCAGGGCGCCTGCTGTCGCGTGATCCGCGCCGGATCGCCGGGCAGACGCTGGCCGAACTGTTCGCCCGTACCAGCTCCGGCGCTGTGCAGTCGGCCGTTGCCACGGTTCGTGTCACAGGCAGGGTTGAGGATGCCCGGGTCGCCCTTGCCGATGGCACCGACCTGCGGATGTCGGCCTCGCTGTTCCGTCAGGATGGCGGCTCGCAGATCCTGGTGCGCGTCGCGGCGCCGGCGAGCTCCGGGGAGGCGCTGCCTGCCGCGTCCAGCGGATTGCTCCGGGCCATCGAGGCGATGCCCGAGGGCTTCGTCGTCACCGATCCCGAACGCCGCATCCTCACCGCCAACGCAGCCTTCCTCGACCTGGCCCAGCTTGCCACCGCCGAGCAGGCGCGGGGCGAGCCGATGGATCGCTGGCTCGGACGCGGTTCTGATCTTGATGCGTTGTTCTCGAGCCTCGCCAAGCACGGTTCGGTGCGCCATTTCGCCACGCTGCTGCGGGGCGAGTATGGCTCCTCCGAGGACGTCGAGATCACCGGCGTCTCGGTTCCGGACGGCGACACGCCGTGCAACGGCTTCTCCGTCCGGCCGACCGCGCTGCGGTCGGTTCCCGCGTCCTCCGGGCGGCAGTTGCCGCGCTCGGTCGAGCAGTTCACCGAGCTTGTCGGCCGTGTGCCGCTGAAGAATCTGGTGCGCGAAACGACGGATATGATCGAGCGACTGTGCATCGAGGCGGCGCTCGAACTGACCCGTGATAACCGGGCCTCGGCAGCCGAGATGCTCGGCCTCAGCCGGCAGAGCCTCTACGCCAAGCTGCGCCGCTACGGCCTTGGCGATCTCGATCCCGTCGAGGGGATTCCCGAAGAGTAGTGTCAACGTAAATTGACGCTTTGAGTGTCAATCTTGATTGACGACCGACGATGTCAGCCCTATCGTCGACGGCATGCGGTTCTCCAACCCCCACGATGGATGCGATCAGGTCGACGGATGGCGTCTGGCCCCGTCCGGCGGCCGCGCCCCGTGGCCGTGCGAGCCGTCGGACGTAATCCGGATGGATTGCTCCCCGGGAGGGCTGTTGCGATGACCGATCATCCGCTTGGCTGGGCCGGCATCGCCAGGCTCGGACTGGTCCAGACCTCGCTCGGCGCCGTCGTGGTGCTGATGACCTCGACAATCAACCGCGTGATGGTGGTCGAGCTGTCGCTTCCCGCCATCGTTCCGGGCCTGCTCGTCGCGCTGCACTATGGCGTGCAGGTGCTGCGGCCGCGCTGGGGGCACGGGTCGGACGCCGGCGGCCGCCGCACGCCCTGGATCATCGGCGGCATGGCGGCGCTGGCGCTGGGAGGCTTCGGTGCCGCCGTCGCCACCGCCCTGGCCGAGACCCATCTGGTTGCCGGCCTGGTGCTGGCCGCCTTCTCTTTCCTTCTGGTCGGCATCGGGGTTGGCGCCGCCGGCACGTCCCTGCTGGTACTTCTGGCCGCCCGGGTCGTTCCCGAGCGCCGGGCGGCGGCCGCCACGGTGGTGTGGCTGATGATGATCGGCGGCTTCGCCATCACGGCACCGCTGGCCGGTCATTTCCTCGATCCGTTCACGCCCGCCCGGCTGGTCGCCGTGACCGGCGTCGTCTGCCTGTGCGCCTTTATCGTGGCGACCATCGCGGTGCTGGGCGTCGAGGGCAGCCGGGCCGCGGCACCGGCGCGCCGCGACGGGCCGCGCGTGCCCTTCTCGGAAGCCCTGCGCCAGGTCTGGGCCGAGCCGCAGGCCCGGCGCTTCGCCATCTTCGTCTTCGTCTCGATGCTCGCCTACAGCGGCCAGGAGCTGATCCTGGAACCCTTCGCAGGCCTTGTCTTCGGCATGACGCCGGGCCAGTCGACCAAGCTCGCGGGTGTGCAGCATGGTGGCGTCCTCGCCGGCATGCTGATGGTCAGTCTCGTCACCACGCTGGCGCCGCGGCGCAAGACGGCTGCGCTGCGGTTCTGGACGGTCGGCGGGTGCCTCGCCTCGGCGGTTGCGCTCGTCCTCATCGCCATCGGCGGCCGGGTCGGTCCCGAATGGCCCCTGCAAGCCTCTGTGTTCGGGCTGGGCGTCGCCAACGGCGCCTTCGCGGTGGCGGCGATCGGCTCGATGATGGGCCTGGCCGGATCCGGACCGGGGGCTCGCGAGGGCATCCGCATGGGCCTGTGGGGCGCCGCGCAGGCGGTCGCCTTCGGCCTTGGCGGGTTTCTGGGCACGGTGGCGGTCGACCTGACCCGCCAGGTCGTGTCCCGGCCCGTTGACGCCTACGCGCTGGTGTTTACCGGCGAGGCGGTTCTGTTCCTTGTTGGCGCGGCGCTGGCCGCGCGCATTGGCGGAAGCACTCGGCAGGAGCCCGCGCCGGCTCCCGGCTATGGCGGATTGGCGGCGCGCGGGGCAGGAGGCTGACATGCCGGAAATCTTCGATGCGGTGGTGGTTGGCGGCGGTCCCTCCGGGGCCACGGCAGCCCATGATCTCGCCCTCAAGGGCTTTCGCGTGGCACTGCTCGACAAGGCGGGCCGCATCAAGCCGTGCGGCGGCGCCATCCCGCCGCGGCTGGTGCGCGACTTCGACATTCCCGACGAGCTCATCGTCGCCCGCATCTCCGCCGCCCGCATGGTGTCGCCGTCAGCCCGCGAGGTCGACATGCCCATCGACGGTGGCTATGTCGGAATGGTTGACCGTGAGCATTTCGACGAATGGCTGCGCGCCCGCGCTGCCGGGGCCGGCGCTGTCCGGATCACCGGTCA
>JBMOJG010000271.1:0-5205 GCA_049316925.1 Alsobacter sp.
CTGCGTGAAGCTCGACAACCCGAAGGTGTAGCCATCAGGGGCGCTGCGGGCCAGATGCTGCATCGCCAGCAGGCCGCCGGCGCCCACGCGATGGTCGGGCACGATCGTCTGCCCGACGGCGGGCGCAAGGCGTTCGATTAACTGGCGCGCCCAGACGTCGAACAGCCCGCCCGGCGCCCCTGGGACGACAAGACGGATCAGGCGCGCCGGCCAGGCGGCGCCGTCGGCCTGCGCGTGCAGCAACGTCGGGGCGGACAGTGCGGCGGCGGTTGAACCGATCAGAAACCGCCGGCGTGATTCGAGCGAGGTCTGCATCCTTGATCTCCCTGGTGGACGTGGCGATGGGTGCGGATCGTGCCGACTGCCAGGCGTTCGGGGAATTGACGCCGCGGGTGGATGGGCCTTAACTTTCGGTAAAACGAGGCGTCGGGAGGAGCCAGTTTGGACAAGCTTCGTGCGATCGAGTATTTCGTCGGCGCGGCGGCCGAGGGAAGCCTCTCGGCCGTGGCACACAAGCTCGGGGTCACTGTGCCGGCCGTGTCCAAGCTGATCGGATCGCTCGAGCGCTCGCTGGGCACGCGCCTGTTCGAGCGCAGCCCCCGCGGACTGGCGCTAACGCCCGCCGGCGAAGAGTACCTGGCGGCCTGCCAATCAGTCATCGAGACCCTCGCCGTCGCCGACGACAGTGTCGGACGGGCGCGGACGCAGTTGGCCGGCCCGGTGGCGCTGGCCATCCAGAATGTCCTGGCGCAGCATTGCCTGGGACCTGTGCTCGGGCGATTCCACGCCAGGCATCCCGGCATCCGGCTGGGGGTGCGCGACTTCGCCGCCGGTCGAGAGGCTGACGTCGAGGGAGCCGACCTGCGTGTCGCCCTGGTCTGGGACGAGCAGCCCGATCAGGTGGTGCGGGTGCTCGCCAGGCCTCGCCTGGTCGTCTGCGCGTCGCCTGGGTACTGGGCACGCCACGGCATGCCGCTGCATCCGCGCGACCTCGAGCAACACAACTGTCTCGTCCTGCGGTCGGTGCGCGGCACGGCGATGGACCACTGGCCGTTCGAGCGCGACGGCGAGAAGGAGGCCGCCGTCGTCGACGGCTGGATGACCGTCAGCAACGTTAATCGCGACGTGGCCGTCGCGGCCGCGCTCGCCGGCGAAGGTGTCGTGCGCAGCCTCGACATCGTCCTCGAAGAGCATCTCCGTTCCGGGCGTCTGGTGGCGGCGCTCAGCGAGTGGAGTGCCACCGATGCGCCGTCGGTGCGCTTGATGGCTCGCCCCGCGGCGCTGCGGCTGCCCAGGGTGCGCGTGACCCTCGACTTCCTGAGGGAGGCATTCGCCGATGTCGAGCGCCGTTGCGCGGCGCTACCGGGCGCACGCGGCCAGCCAAGCGCCCCGGCGTGGGCGCAATCGGCTCGGTTCAAGCACGCGTCGGTGGCGGCCGGCGCGAGGGCAGGCGCAAGGAAGAAGCCTTGAAGCGTTGACGTCCCGCCTCTGAGGGCGATTGGCGGCTTCGAGGCGACCTCTCTGGAGGGTCGAAAGTCGCCTGGGGGTCGAGAGTGTGAGTCGCCGGGCGGGGACAGCAGACGCCCGAGACAACATCACCTCAAACCCAGCCTTGGCGCCAAAGACTCGCGTCTGTCAGATCCCGCCAGTTCAGTAGGTACACCTGCTTGGAATGCACGGCCTCCAGTTCGACGTGCTCGACGCGCATCGAAGGTGGTTCGGGTTCGACGACGAGCGTGACGACGAAGTGCTTTTCCCGATTGCGCGGCGTCACCGCCGTCCACTTCGTCATCAACAGCTTCTTGGGGCTAAGCGGGTTCTTCGGGGCCCGGTGCTTGGGCGCGATCGCGACAGCCACGGGCGCGGGATCGGGCTTCATGGATGGTGATGATGCGGCACGCCGCGACCCACCGGCTGCTGTTCGCCAGAAAGAAGACATTCATCCAGCGGTTCTACGCCTCGGCGAACGGCTGCTAGATGCCGGGTACCGTGAGTACCGCAGCCGAACGTGGAGGGCGGCAACCGCTGCAAGGCCGTCAGTCGTGCGCGCCGAAGGGAAGCCGAGTACCCCTCTTACAGACTTTCTTCCAAACTGATCAAGGGCGGACAGGCTGGAGGCGCAAATTTACAGAAACCCGAAAACATGTAACTCCCAGGAAGGAGGCTTACAGTTTTTCTCCCTAGCATTGAGCCAGCCCCCTGAATGACCGGACAAGGTCCATCGCTTATCTTTGAGGATAGGAGTAGGACTGTGAATATGACTAGGCGTACGGAGCCCGTAGAGATCGTGATGACCGATCAGCGCCGCAGGCGGTGGTCGGTCCAGGAGAAGGCGGCGCTGGTTCGGCGCACCTATGAACCGGGCATGTCGGTGTCCATGGTGGCGCGCCAGGAAGGCGTGGCGGCGAGCCTGCTGTTCCAGTGGCGAAAGCTCGAGCGAGAAGGCGCGCTGGTCGCGGTATCCGCTGGTGAGTCGGTAGTGCCAGCCTCGGAGCTCGCCGCTGCACGCGCGGAGATCGCCAAGCTGCAGCGCATCCTGGGCAAGAAGACCTTGGAGAACGAAATCCTCAAGGAAGCCGTGGAGTTCGCCGCCGAAAAAAAGTGGATTGCGCGCTCGCCCTTGTTGCCCAAGGACGAGCCGTGAAGGCCGTCTGCGACGCATTGGGGCTTGCGCGCTCGAACGTACAAACGCGGCTGCATCGTCCGAGCGACTGGCGCGATGCGCGAATCAACCGTACGCCAGCACCCAACGAAGAACTGCTGGACGAGATTCAGCAGCACATCGCTGATCTGCCTAGCTACGGCTATCGCCGGGCCTGTGCGTTGGTCAATCGCCAGCGCCGCGCCGAGGGGCGGCCGGTTGTGAATCCCAAGCGCGCCTACCGCGTGATGGCTGAGGCCAAGCTGCTGCTGCCGAAGGCGCCTCGCAGGCCGCAGTCCAGCCGCAAGCACGAAGGCAAGGTGGCGGTGAACGCCAGTGACACGCGCTGGTGTTCCGACGGGTTCGAGATCAAGTGCGATTCAGGCGAGACCGTCACCGCGACGTTCGCAAAGGACTGCTGCGACCGAGAGGTTATGGCGTGGCGTGCGTGGCCCGGCAAAGGCCTGCCAGGCGAGCCCGTGCGCGAGATGCTCATCGAGGCTGTCGAGAAGCGGTTCGGCGCCGTGGAGGCCCTTCCTGAGGGCCATCAGCTGGAATTCCTGACGGACAACGGCGGCGCGTACATCGCCGGTGACACGCGCGCGATTGCTCGCTCGCTGGGTCTGAAGCCCGTCACGACGCCTGTGTGCAGCCCACAGAGCAACGGCATGGCCGAGAGCTTCGTCAACACGTTCAAGCGCGACTACGTCAGCCGCATGGACCTGGCCGACGCCAAGACAGTGATGGCGCAGCTGCCTGCGGCCTTCGAGCACTTCAACAACGTGCATCCGCACTCGAGCCTGCGGATGCGGTCACCCACAGAGTTCAGGCAACATCAACAGCGCGTCGCCCAGACCGGGAGCGCGTCAACCAGCGCATAGGCCGTGTCCGGTTGTGCAGGGGCAAGATCAGCATCACACCTTGTTGGTTCAGAATAAATCCGTAACCTCGACAACAAAGGCGTAAAGCCAAGCGAAGACTCAACAATAAAGTCGTACATCGAGATCGTTCGGGATACGTCAGCGCAGGGGCACCGGCCTGCTCTCAACTTGGCAATCAAGGCTCAGCGCTCGACTTTGCTGCGTGAGCCACCGTCTTCCGAGTCGCCGCCGACTTATAGCGACGCCAGAATCGCGAGCGCGTGCTACTTGCTCTTCGGCTCGATCCTCCCCGGCGCGCGACGTTGAGCGGTGAGGTCGTCCTGTACGTTACCTTGGCCGACGGCACGTGTTTGGCGGCGAGCTCTAGGTGCGTGTCTTGGTCGCCTAAGAAGATGTGTGGTCTGAACGCCTTTAGTGCCTTGGCCTTCTCGACACCGCCCGGAAAGAACATCACGTCGGCGTAGACGTCCCAGTGCCGCAGGGTTCTGATGAGCGTTATCTCGGCCTGCCCGTTCCGAGCAGTGACGATGGCGATGTGCACTGGAGAGAACTCGACGCCGAACGGCAAACGCGACAGCTTTCGCAGAAACTGGGCCTAAGGCCCTCCGCACATCGGCTGGTCTTGCCGCGCGTGATCGGGCACTGCGTCGCTGCTTGTCCTCCCCATTCTGCCGAGTGGCGCGGCCTCTCTACCAGCTCTGTCTAGCGGCTTGGTGAATCGGCGTAGGGCGCCAAGCTGATTGCGACCCGCACCACC
Organism: Alsobacter sp.; assembly: GCA_049316925.1. GTDB lineage: Bacteria > Pseudomonadota > Alphaproteobacteria > Rhizobiales > Beijerinckiaceae > Alsobacter. The sequence continues at coordinate 4,280 of JBMOJG010000271.1, forward strand.
GTTCAGCGACTGGCGGGCGTTAGTTCTTGCGACTGGCCTATCGTCTCGCCACGAGAGCACCCGCCACAGGGTGGACGGCCGCTTTCCGGCTTCTCATCGACAGCGGCAGGTGATCGGGTTCGACCCATCAGCGACACCCGTGACCCTGATCTCGGCGCCCTGAAGCTGCCGGTCGGACCCACACACAGGCACTCTTTGGCGGCCCGGCCGCAGAGGGCAGACATCGGCATGCGGCACAAAGGGCGATTGAGGTGCAGGGCAAGGCTTGAGGCCTTGCAGGCTCGCCACTTCGGGAGCAACGCGCGCAAGCCATCGGCCAGCAGCCCCAGAGGGCGCCGTATGGCAGCCGGGTCCATTACGAGCGCCACCGCCCAGAGCTGACCACCCGCGACCTTCACTGCGCAGGCCGACGCCGCTACGGGCGCCGACCTGCCGCAGTTCGTCAAGGACGAGTTCGACGCGTTCCTCAAGCGCGACATTCTGGCCCACGGCTTGGCGCGACGGAACCAATCACGGGGTGATGTTGTCGCTGGAGTTGATGCGGCGGCTGGTTCCCCCGGTGCCCAAGCCGAGGCTGCACCTGATTCGATTCCCTTGCGAGCCGGCCCCGAGCGCCAAGTTGCGCGCGATGGCAGCGTCGCAAGAGGTCGAGGCGCACGCGCAGGCCGCACCACCCGCCGATTCCGAGGCGAACTGTACGCACCGCCGCCCGCTGCTGCTGAGCTGCGCCAAGCTACTCAAGCATGTCTTCGAGCTCGACTGGGAGCATTGCCCGAACTGCGGCGGCGAACTGAAGATCATTGCGGTCATCCAGGAGCAATCAGTGATCGAGAAGATCCTCATGCACCTAGCCCGGAAATTTCACCAGCAATAGGTCGGCAGCCTCGTGGCTGAGCCCGTTGTCATAGGTATCTCACCCCCTATGG
>JBMOJG010000272.1:0-5173 GCA_049316925.1 Alsobacter sp.
GCGCGTGCCGATGACAAGCTGGGAGAAGATGTCGCGACCGAGATTGGTGGTGCCCAGCGGGTATGCGAGACTCGGCGGCAGGTTAGCGGCAAGGTTCCCATCCTCGCTGAACAGGATCTCGAACGGATCTTTCGCCAGGGCATCGGCGAAGAGGGCGACAAGCAGGAACACGACGTAGATGGTCACGCCGATGATCGCGAGCGGATCGTCCTCCGGTAGCCGCAGAGTACGCATGAGGCTCGGCATCCGCCACGCCTTGCGGGCCCCCGGAACTGGGCTCGCGGGATCGTTGGTCGCGACGTCAACCATGCGAGACCCGCGGATCTAGGACCGTATACAGCAGGTCGGCGACAAAGTTCATGACGATGAGGATGAGTGCGATGAACATGAAGGCGCCCTGCGCCAGCGGATAGTCTGACGACGCGACCGCGTCCACGAGCACGCGCCCAAGGCCGGGCCAACTGAACACCGTCTCGACGACGACATTGCCGCCGACGGATGCACCAAGGCCGAGCGCGAACGCCGTGACGACTGGCAGCAGCGCATTCCGGGCGGCGTGCAGGAGCAGGATCCGCCATTCGGGCAGCCCCTTCATGCGCGCCATCATGACGTAGTCTTCCTGCAGCACGTCCAGCATGTTCGAGCGCATCAGCAGCAGCGGCAGGCCTTGAAGGTACAGCGCCAGCGTGGCGGCCGGCAGGACCAGGTGACGCAGGAAGTCCGGCGAGGTCAGGCGGGCGAAGGTCGACGGGAACTGCATGCCGGCCGAGTTCGCGCCGCCCGAAGGCAGCCAGCCGAGGCCGAACGCGAAGATAGCGAGCAGGACCATCCCGAGCCAGAATTCCGGCGCGGCCCGCAGGGTCAGTACGAGCGGGATGCCGATGGCCTCCGCGACGGAACCGCGCCGCCAGGCCAGCCAGGCCCCGACCAGAACGCCGAACACATACGCAATGGTGATCGACAGCACCGTCAGGGCCAGAGTGTTCGGCAGCACCTCGAAGATGATGGTGAAAACCGGGCGCTTGCTGCGGAAGGACGTACCGAATTCACCCTGCGCAACATTGGCAAAATACAGCAGGTACTGCTCGGCCAGCGACCGGTCGAGCCCGAACTGCCGCTTCAGTTCCTCCTGCTGCTCTGCCGTGAAGGTGGTGTCGATATACGCCAGCGTCGGATCGCCCGGCATCAGCCGGAAAAGAAAAAACAGGATTGTCGCCACGGCCCACAGGACGAGCAGCATCTGGGCAAAGCGAATGGCAACCGAACGCATGTGGGTCTCCGGACCAACCCGCCGGGACCAGCCGCAAAGGCGGCCCGGAAGGCTGGAGGGCGGCCGGTCGGGTGACCGGCCACAAGCTCATGTCACTCGGGCTGGAGCGTCTCCTTGACGCCATTGGGGTAGTGCAGCTTGTTGCCGACCAGTTCGTAGCCCGCCCTCTTCAGGATCGCTTTGGCGTCGTCGATGCTTGCTTTCGGGGGCGTGCCCTGATGCCAGAACGGCAGGGCGGGCGAGATCATCGACGATGCCGGGACGGCAAACCCGTTCCAAGCAGCCTGGGCCATCAGGTTGCGGTTAACCGCGATGGAGAGAGCCTCGCGGAACGCCCCGTCGTCGAAGGGCTTGCGCCGCAGGTTGTGGCCGACGAAACGCAACCCCATGTCGACCGTCGACGCCACCTGGATGTCCTTCTGCTGTGCCGCGAGGTCGATCAGGAGCTTGGGATCACCGCGGTAATCCGACAGGAAGTTCAGTTCGCCACGCCGCAGCATGCCGAGCCCGGCCTCGTTGTTGGGAATGACCCGCAGGATCCAGCGATCGAACTTCGGCGCCTGCCAGTGAGCGGCATTCTTCTCGAGGACAATCTCCTCGTTCAGCTTGAAGCGCGCGACCTTGAAGGGGCCGGAGCCGACCGGCTGCTGCTCCTGATAGGATTCGGCGTTCTGCGGCTTGCCCGCCATGCCCTGGAGGATGGGCTCCCACACATGCTTGGGGATCAGGTTGATCTTGGCAATTGTCGAGATCAGGAAGGAGGCGTTCGGTTCCTTCAGCTTGAAGCGAACACCGTCGGCGCCGATCTTCTCCATGCTGGCGATATTCGAGGCGAACGGCTTGTACATGGGCGCCTTGTCGCCCATCGTTGACTCGAACGAGAAGATGACGTCTTCGGCCGTGACCGGCTTGCCGTCGTGCCACTTCATGTCGGGCCGCAACGTGACCTCCAGCGTCGTGGGATCGACCCACGTCACCGTCTTCGCTGCGTAGGGCTTTGCCAGTCCATCCGGTCCGATCCGCATCAGACGGTCCCAGATCAGCTCGGTGACCCAGCTGTCGGGCGCACCGGAGATGTACAGAGGGTTCATCGAGATGATCGCCTCGGTCGAATTGGCGATGATGTCCTTCACCGTTCCGGCCGGCTCCGCCTCCACGAAGGTCCAGAAATTGCGCACTCCGATGCCGCCCTGGTCGACAACGGAAGCCGGCTTGAACACGCTGGACAGGTAGCCGACGGTGTTCTTCGGATGAACGAGGAACACGTAGGGGGCGTCCTTGGCCACCATCGCCTGCGCCTTGCCGACGATCTCCTTGCGCTTCTCGACGTTCGTCTCGCGACGCTGGCTCTCGGCGATGGCGTCGTAGTCCTTGTTCGTGTAGCCGACGAAGTTGAAGCCCTTCTCGGCTGTCGACGAGTGGAACAGGTTATAGACGAGCTCGTCAGGGTCGCTGCGCTCAGGGCGACCGACCATGCGCCACATCGTCGTGTCCCACTTCTGGCGATTGAACCAAACCAGATCGGAGAGCTGGGGCCGGGGAAAGCCGCGGACCTCGACGTCGAGGCCGAGCTTGCGCCACTCCTGGGCGATGAGCTGCGCGGCCTGGAACTCTTGCGGGTCCGCCGCCTGGGCTGCCGTCGCCAGGACAATCTTGCGGATGGGATCACCGGCGGCATGGGCCACGCCGGAAGACAGCAGCGGCACGGTGAACGCGGCGGCTGCCGCCGACATGATCAGGAAACGACGCTGGAGATCCATTCCTCTCCTCCCCTCAAGGACAGGTTGATGCCACGATCAGGCCGGATGGAACGACCCGTGCCACACGCCCCATCGGCGCGAAGTGTGGCTCAGTTGTTGCGGCACGTAAATCACAATTTCGCCTGTTGAAACACGCGGCATGTCCCCTTGGGTTGGCAGAGAGGCATTCTGTCCAAGCCCGGTTCCCCGAGGGCCGCCTGCCAAAACGGTGTGCGCCAACGGCCCGCGACGGTGCCGGTCCTGGCATCTGGAGCGCCACGGTTTGGCCGGCGGCCAGCACCGAGGGAAAGGCATTGGCGCGCACAGGCCCTCCGCGACAAACACATGAGCTGCGCTCCCAATCAAGAATAATGAGTGATCAGAGTAGTTTAGGAGTTTTTCGGATTTTTGTATCGAGGGTCGTTTCCCATTGATTCTGGCCAAGCTGGCACAGCGGTCTCGGGCAGGGCCAAGCCTGTGACTTTTTCGGCGTTTGATGGCCCGCTGCGCTTCCTCAAGAACAAACTCGGCCAAAGCGTAGAGCTGCTGGTGTCGATGGCTGCACAAATTACGGCCAGCGGGGTGGCACAAAAGCCTGACCGTTGTGCTGAGGGGCGGCGAAAGAATTCGTAAACCATCGCGAAAACCCCTCCCGAAAACCGAGCTGCCAACGCGGGGTTGATACAACTCGACGCATTCGCGGACGCATCTGGTAAGGAACCGCGGCCAGTTTGCCTCACATGCGCCCTGACTGGGTCATCGATGAGGCCATGATGAGAATTCGCTCCGGCTCGGACTTCCACCTGAAGGGCTGCGCTTGTCCCGGCTGCGCCGATGCGGCCAAGGACAAGCCCGACTTCACCGCCGCCGGGGATGACGGGGGCGCGCCGTCGGGCTCTCCCGGCTGGGGCGATGGTCATCTCGACATGCTCTTTGGGCGTCACCAACCCGGCCCCACTGCGCTGGTGGGCACGCCGACGTTCACCTGGGAGGGTAACGAGCCTGAGCCGCACGAGCAGGCCGCCACCGGCGGCTCCATCAGCCTGACGCGCGTCAAGTCGGACGGGCTTCAGCTGTCGGACTATGTGCTCTCGGGCGCGTCCTGGGCCACCAAGACGCTAACCTTCAGCTTCACCGACGCGGTGTCGGACTACGGCTACAATGATTACACCAATGCCGCCGGCGTCAACCAGTTCGCCTCCCTCAACGCTGCGCAGAAGGGTGCGGCGCTCTACGCCCTGAAACTCGTGTCGCAGTACACGGGCGTCACCTTCACCGACCTCACGGGTGCCAACGACCGGAACGCCGACCTGCGCCTGGCCGTCGGCGGCGAGCCGAGCACGGCGTGGGCCTACTACCCCTCAAGCGCCGAGCAGGGCGGCGATATCTGGTTCAACCCGCGGAACTACAACGCGCCCGCCATGGGCAATTACGCCTGGTCGACATTCATGCACGAGCTTGGCCACGCCATGGGCCTGAAGCACGGCCAGGAGACGAGCTTCGCCGGCGCGCTGCCAACCGCCTACAACTCGCACGAATACTCGCTGATGACGTACATGTCCTACGTCGGCAGCTCCGGTTCCTTCTACACCAATGCCTCCGACGGCGGGCCGCAGACCTTCATGCAGGCCGACATCGGTGCGCTGCAGACCCTGTACGGCGCCAATTTCGCGTTCAACAACACCGCCTCGACCTACTCCTTCTCCACCACGACCGGCGAAACGTTCATCAACGGCGTGGGCCAGGGCGATCCCAACGGCAATACGATCTTCCGCACCGTCTGGGACGGCGGCGGCCTTGACACCTACGACTTCTCCAACTTCACGACCAACCTGAAGGTCAACCTGGAGCCCGGCGAATACTCCGACCTCGCCGCCGGGCGCACCCTCTACCACGCCTATCTCGGCGGCTCCTCGAGCGACCTGAACGCCGGCTACGCCCGCGGCAACGTCTACAACGCCGCCCTGTACCAGGGCGACCTGCGCTCGCTGATCGAGAACGCCACCGGCGGCTCCGGCAACGACACGGTCTCCGGCAACCAGGCTGCCAACGTCCTCTCCGGAGGCGCCGGCAATGACAGCCTGTTGGGACTGACGGGCGATGACACGCTGTTGGGCGGCGCCGGCAACGACACAATGAATGGTGGGGCCGGCCGCGACGTCAT
>JBMOJG010000273.1:0-5172 GCA_049316925.1 Alsobacter sp.
GCGCAGTCGACCACCGGATGGGGCTTGGCCAAGAGGTCGAGGGCGTTCAGGCGCTGGTTGGCGTCGCTCACGTCCCAGGGCTGATCACGATCGAACACGCAGCCGTCCCAGCTCGCCTTGTTCGTACCGTAGGTTGCAAAGTCGAGCCACGGCTCGTTCTTCAGCGCTGTATCGAGACGGACCTGGGTCGCAAACGGAACCAGCGCCACCTTCACGGCGTCGGGCTCCTTGGCCACGGCCTTGAGCGTGGCGACGAGGTTCTTGGCTGCCTTCCGCAGTTCGATGATCTTCTGCCCGCTCATCGAGCCCGTGTTGTCGAGCGCCAGCACCACCTCGATCTTGGTGGTTCCCCAGGCCGAGGTGCTGGCCGCGGCGATATTGCCGGTTGAAAAGCCGGCCAGCGACAAGAAACTCAACTTCATGGTGCCGGCGACGTCGAGTTTGATCGTCTTGGCATTTTTCTGCAGGGTCAGGGAGGTGCGGGTGAAGCCGCCGGTGCGGCGGTATCCGCCGCTGTCCTCCAAGCTCGTCGCCATGGCGCCCTCGAAGAACTCGGTGGCCCGTGCCAGCAGCTGTGCATCGGTGAGCAAGCCGGCGTCCTTGGCGGCCGCGAGTGCGGAGGCATCGGCAGCGGCCTGGATCTTCGCCCGCGTGGCCTCCATCCGGGTGTAGTCCACTGCGCTGCCGAAGCCGATCAACAACGGCAGGAGGGCAATGGCGACGAACGGGGCAAAGGATGCCTGATCGCTTCTGATGAAACGTCCTAAAATGAACATGGCTTCGTCCTCCGCCTGCGGTCGGAGGACGGCTTCCCAAGGGACGTGCCATCGAGGGCGATCGGGGCTTGCCGACGCCAGTTCGAGCCCCGACCGGGCGGATTTTTCGGATGCCCTGCAGGATTCGTTCGATTTTGCCGGTTTGGCGCCAAAAAACCAAAACAAGGCTACCGGCAGGTCACGCCTCTGTCTGATCGCGGGACGATGGCCGGCCCGCGACGGGACACATGGCGGCGGTTGCGTCCGGCGGGTGGTGTCGCTATGCGAAACACGTCCCGGCGCGCGGCCTCGTCACGGCACCGGACCCCCTGCGACGGAGACCGGCGTGATCCCCAACACCATCAAGATCACCCCGCAGCTCGTCGCCGAGCACGGCCTGAAGCCGGACGAATACGCCCGCATCCTGGCGCTGATCGGCCGCGAGCCAACCTTCACGGAGCTCGGCATCTTCTCGGCAATGTGGAACGAGCACTGTTCCTACAAGTCGTCGCGCCTGCATCTGCGCACGCTGCCGACCTCGGCGCCCTGGGTGATCCAGGGACCGGGGGAGAACGCCGGCGTCATCGACATCGGCGACGGGCTCGCCTGCGTGTTCAAAATGGAGAGCCACAACCACCCGAGCTTCATCGAGCCCTACCAGGGCGCGACGACCGGTGTGGGCGGCATCCTGCGCGACGTGTTCACGATGGGGGCGCGACCGATCGCCTGCCTCAACGCGCTGCGGTTCGGCGACCCGGCGCATCCGCGCACCCGCCATCTCGTGTCCGGTGTGGTCGCGGGCATCGGCGGCTACGGCAATTCGTTCGGCGTGCCGACGGTGGGCGGACAGACTGGCTTCCACACGCGGTATGACGGCAACGTCCTGGTCAACGCCATGGCGGTGGGGATCGCCAAGGCCGACGAGATTTTCTATGCGACGGCCACCGGCGTCGGCAATCCGATCGTCTATCTGGGCTCCAAGACCGGGCGCGACGGCATCCATGGCGCCACCATGGCGTCGGCGGAGTTCGATGACGCGTCCGAGGAAAAGCGGCCGACCGTGCAGGTCGGCGACCCGTTTGCCGAGAAGTTGCTGCTCGAGGTCTGCCTCGAGCTGATGCAGACCGGCTCGGTGATCGCCATCCAGGACATGGGCGCAGCCGGCCTGACCTGCTCGGCGGTCGAGATGGGCGCCAAGGGCGGGCTGGGTGTCGAGCTTGACCTCGACAAGGTGCCGTGCCGGGAGCCCGGCATGTCGGCCTACGAGATGATGCTGTCGGAGAGCCAGGAGCGGATGCTCATGGTGCTCGATCCGGCACGGGAGGCCCAGGCGGAGGCGATCTTCCGCAAATGGGGCCTCGACTTCGCCATCGTCGGCTACACCACCGACACGCTGCGCTTCGTCGTCAAGCACCGGGGCGAGGTCATGGCCGACCTGCCGATCCGCGAACTCGGCGACGAGGCGCCGCTCTACGACCGTCCGCATGTGCCCACACCCGCGAAGCCCATGGTCATCGCCGCCGATGTCCGGCCGCCGGTTTCACATGCGGACGCGCTGCTGCGGCTCGTCGGTTCGCCGGACCTGTGCTCGAAGCGCTGGATCTGGGAGCAGTACGACCACCTCATCCTCGGCAACACCATCCAGAAGCCGGGTGGCGACGCCGCCATTGTGCGCGTCGAGGATGGGCCGAAGGGCCTTGCCCTGACGTCCGACGTCACGCCCCGCTACTGCGAGGCCGACCCCTTCGAGGGCGGCAAGCAGGCGGTTGCCGAGGCCTGGCGCAACATCACCGCTGTCGGTGGCCGGCCGCTCGCCATCACCGACAACCTCAATTTCGGCAATCCCGAGCGGCCCGAGGCCATGGGCCAGTTCGTCGGCTGCGTTCGCGGCATCGGCGAGGCCTGCCGGGCGCTCGACTTCCCCGTCGTCTCCGGCAACGTCTCGCTCTACAACGAGACCAACGGCCGCGGCATCCTGCCGACACCCACCATCGGTGGCGTCGGGCTCATCGACGACGTGGCAAAGACCGCCACCCTCGGCTTCAAGGCGCCCGGCGAGGCCATCGTGCTCGTCGGTGCCACCCAGGGCTGGCTCGGGCAGTCGATGTACCTGAAGGAGATCGCCGGCCGCGAGGAGGGCGCCCCGCCGCCCGTGGATCTCGCTGCCGAGCGCCGCAACGGCGACGCCGTGCGCGCCCTCATCGCCGCCGGCGCCGTCACCGCCGTGCACGACCTCTCCGATGGCGGGCTCGCCGTGGCGCTGGCCGAGATGGCGATGGCCGGCGGCATCGGCGCCACCGTCACGGCCCTTCCCAACGGTGTCCCGACGCATGCGGCACTTTTTGGCGAGGACCAGGCCCGCTATCTGCTGACCTGCGCGGCCGACCGCGTCGACTGGGTGATGGACCGCCTGGCGGCGGCGGGCGTGCCCGTCCAGTGTATCGGCGACACAGGCGGCAACACGTTGACGCTGCCCGGCGAGGAGCCCATATCGGTGGCGGCGCTCGTGCGGGCGCACGAGACCTGGCTGCCGGCCTACATGGCCGGCGAGGTCGCCTGAACGGAGAGCCGCCATGGCGATGGATGCGCGCGAGATCGAGCGGATGATCCGGGAGGCCTTGCCCGATGCGACGGTCGAGATTCGCGACCTCGCCGGGGACGGCGATCACTATGCGGCGACCGTGAAATCGGCGGCCTTCAAGGGCAAGACACGGGTGCAGCAGCACCAGATGGTCTATGCGGCCCTCAAGGGCAACATGGGCGGCGTGCTGCATGCGCTTGCGCTGACGACCGGGACGCCCGACATTTGAACAGTTCGGCGCGCCTTGACCGCGCCCGCAGGGAGAACGAGACCATGAGCGTACAGGACGAGATCCGCACCGAAGTCACCAGCAACGACGTGGTGCTGTTCATGAAGGGCACCCCGCAGTTCCCGATGTGCGGATTTTCCGGGCAGGTCGTGCAGATCCTCGATTACCTCGGCGTGCCCTACAAGGGCATCAACGTGCTCGAGAACGAGGGCATCCGCCAGGGCATCAAGGACTACGCCAACTGGCCGACGATCCCGCAGCTCTACGTCAAGGGCGAGTTTGTCGGCGGCTGCGACATCGTCCGCGAGATGTTCCAGGCCGGCGAGCTGCAGACGCACCTCACCGACAATGGCGTTGCGGTGAAGCAGACCGCCAAGGCCTGAGCCGGCCTGCGCTGGCCTCGTTCCTACGAGGGCGGGTCGCGGCCGATGGCGGCCCGTAGCAGGCGCAACGCGTCCTCGCCGGCCCACTCGGCCGGCCCGGCGATGACGCCAAGCTCGCAGCCGTCACGGTCGACGATGAGCGTCGTCGGCATGCCGAACGCCTTGCCGGCGGATTTCAGCTCCTGGAACGTCTTCGCGGCTGGATCGCTGAAATAGGCGAGCCGGCTGATGCCATTGTCGGCCAGCCACTGGCGTGGCTTGTCCGGATTGCGGGTGTCGATGTTGACGGCCACGACCTGGAAGGCGTCGCCGCCGAGCGTGGCCTGCAACCGGTCGAGCGCCGGCATTTCATGGCGGCACGGGGCGCACCACGTCGCCCAGAGGTTGAACAGGACGGTCTTGCCGCGGAAGGCGGCGAGGCTGGTCGGCTGGCCGTCAGGGCCGGTGAAGGCCAGGGCGGGAACCGGACGAGGCTCCTTCGGCACCTGAACGGCGGCGACATCACCGCGTGCCAGCGGCCGCATGGCCTCGACCACCGGGCGGGCTGCGGCGCAGCCGGGCGTACTGGCGTTGCTCCAGCCCCCGCTCGTCCCGTATAGGACGCCCAGCCCGAGCGTGATCGCCAGCGCCGAGCCGCCAAGGACCAGCCAGCGCCGTGCCGGCCCGGTGGCGGTCGCGGCGGGTGGCGGTGTAACTGGGGTTGAAGCAGGGTTCGGCGGCAAGGTGTGGTCCGATCATGAGCAACAAGATGTGGGGCGGCCGCTATGCCAGCGGTCCCGACGCCATCATGGAGGAAATCAACGCCTCCATCGACTTTGACAAGACCCTCTGGCGTCAGGACATTGCCGGATCGCGCGCCCATGTGGCCATGCTGGCCGCCCAGGGCATCGTTACAGGCGATGACGCGGCCGCCATCACCACCGGTCTAGGGGCGGTCGAGAGCGAAATCGAGGCGGGCCGCTTCACGTTCTCGCGGGCGCTCGAGGACATTCACATGAACATCGAGTCGCGGCTGGCCGAGATCGTCGGCCCCGCGGCGGGCCGACTGCACACGGCTCGGTCGCGCAACGACCAGGTCGCCACCGACATGCGGTTGTGGGTGCGCGATACCGTCGACCAGCTCGACGCGCAGCTGGCCGATCTGCAGCAGGCCCTGGCCGACAAGGCGCTGGCCTGTGCCGGTCTGGTGATGCCGGGGTTCACGCATCTGCAGTCGGCGCAGCC
>JBMOJG010000274.1:0-5111 GCA_049316925.1 Alsobacter sp.
GGAAGATCCTCAAGCTGATGGATTCGCTCGACGACAATGACGACGTCCAGACGGTGTATTCGAACGCGTCGTTCTCGGATGCCCTGATGGCCAAGCTGGCCGGCTGACCGGTCGAGGCACCGCCGCAACGGTTTTGGCGGGCTGGCGGATGGTCCGTGATCATGGTCTGTTCCGCCATGGCCCATCCACCGATTCGTATTCTCGGCATCGATCCCGGCCTCCGCAACACCGGCTGGGGCCTGATCGAGGTGCTGGGCACCCGCCTCAGCTACCTCGCCTGCGGGTCGGTACACTCCGACGGCACCCTGTCGCTGGCCGACCGGCTCCGCCAGCTGCACGAGGGCCTGACCGGCGTCGTGCACGAGGGGCGCCCGGACGAGGTGGCGGTGGAGGAGACCTTCGTCAACAAGGATGCGCGCGCCACCCTGAAGCTCGGCCAGGCGCGCGGAATCGCGCTGCTGGTCCCGGCCCAGGCCGGGCTGCCGGTGGCCGAATATGCCCCGAACCTGGTCAAGAAAACCATCGTCGGCGCCGGCCACGCCGAGAAGGAGCAGATCCACATGATGGTGCGGGTGCTGCTGCCCCGCGCCGATCCGAAATCCGCCGATGCAGCCGACGCGCTCGCCATCGCCCTCACCCACGCCCAGCATCGGGGCCGCCAGGCCCTGGAGGCAGCGGTGCTGGCGCGGGCGCGCTGAGCCCGTGCTAGTCTGAACCGCTTCCGGAGCCTGACGAGACCGCCATGTACCAGCCGCCCCACTTCAAGGACGAGGACCTCGCCCGCCAGCACGGGCTGATCCGCAGCCACCCCTTCGGCCTGCTGGTCACCGCAGGCGCCGGAGGCCTGCAAGCCAACGGCATCCCGTTCGTGCTGGACCCAGACGCGTCGGCACGCGGCACGCTGCGCGGCCATTTGGCCCGCCCTAACCCGCAGTGGCGCGACTGTGTCGAGGGCTGCCCCGCCGTCATCGTGTTCCAGGGGCCCGAGCACTATGTCACACCGTCCTGGTACGCGACCAAGCGCGAGACCGGCAAGGTCGTGCCGACCTGGAACTACGTGATGGTGCAGGCCCGCGGCACCGCTCGGGCCATCGACGACGGCGGCTGGCTGCATGCACAGATCCGGGCGCTGACCGACATGATGGAAGGCAACCGGCCCGCGCCCTGGGCCGTCGATGACGCGCCGGAGGCGTACGTCGCCGGCCAGGTGCGCGGGATCGTCGGAATCGAGATTGTCATCGACGCGCTCGACGGCAAATGGAAGGCCAGCCAGAACCGTCCGGAGCCCGACCGGGAGGGCGTGGCCGCCGGTCTCGGGCAGCTCGGCACAGAGGCGGCCGGCGCCATGGCGTCGCTCGTGGCCCAGCGGCGGTCATCCCCATGATCGGCAAACTCAAGGGTGTCATCGACTCCCATGGCGAGGATCATGTCGTCATCGACGTGCATGGCGTCGGCTATGTGGTGCAGTGCTCGGCGCGCACGCTCTCGGCCCTGCCCAAGGCCGGCGAGGCGGCCGTGCTGTCGATCGAGACGCAGGTTCGCGAGGACGCGATCCGGCTGTTCGGGTTCCGCACCGACACCGAGCGCGAGTGGTTCCGGCTGCTGCAGACCGTCCAGGGCGTCGGCTCGAAGGTCGCGCTCGCCATCCTGTCTGTGCTGGACGTCGGCCCGCTCGCCACCGCGATCGGCACCCAGGACCGCGCCGCCGTGGCCCGCGCGCCGGGCGTCGGCCCCAAGCTCGCCGCCCGCATCGTCGCCGAGCTGAAGGACAAGGCCCCCGGCCTCGGCAATCTCGACCCGGCCCTCGTGCACCTGACCGGTGCCGTCGAGGACCGGACCGCGCCGCGCCCGGTGGCGGAGGCTGTCTCCGCGCTGGTCAATCTCAGCTATCCGCAGGCCCAGGCCGCCACCGCGGTGGCCGCTGCCCTGCGCATTGCCGGCGAGGTGGCGGAGACGCCGCAGCTGATCCGGCTCGGCCTTAAGGAACTGGCGAGGTAATCCCCGGATGGCGATCCCCGCATGACCACCCTCCCGCCCCGTCTTGTCGCGCCCGAAAAGCGCGACGACGACCTGGAAAGCTCGATCCGGCCGCTCGTTCTCGGCGACTTCGTCGGCCAGGCTGCCGCACGCGCCAACCTGAAGGTCTTCATCGAGGCCGCCAAGACTCGCCGCGAGGCGCTGGACCACGTCCTGTTCGTCGGCCCGCCCGGCCTCGGCAAGACCACGCTGGCGCAGATCGTCGCCCGCGAACTGGGCGTCAATTTCCGCTCCACCTCCGGGCCCGTGATCGCCAAGGCGGGTGACCTCGCCGCCCAGCTCACCAATCTGGAGGAGCGCGACGTCCTCTTCATCGACGAGATCCACAGGCTGAACCCGGCCGTGGAGGAGATCCTCTATCCGGCGATGGAGGACTACCAGCTCGACCTGATCATCGGCGAGGGACCGGCCGCCCGCTCGGTGAAGATCGACCTGGCGAAATTCACCCTCGTCGGCGCCACCACGCGCGCCGGGCTGCTGACGACACCGCTGCGCGACCGCTTCGGCATCCCGATCCGCCTGAACTTCTACACGGTGGAGGAGCTCGAGCTGATCGTCGCCCGCGGCGCCCGCGTGCTCGGCGTCGCCATGACGCCGGAGGGCGCCAACGAGATCGCCCGCCGCTCCCGCGGCACGCCGCGCATTGCCGGGCGCCTGCTGCGCCGCGTCCGCGACTTCGCCGTGGTAGACAAGGCGCCCAGCGTCACCCGCGAGGTCGCCGACAGCGCGCTCAGGTTCCTCGACGTCGACTCCATCGGCCTCGACCAGATGGATCGCCGCTACCTCGACCTGGTCGCGGTCAATTTCGGTGGCGGCCCGGTCGGCATCGAGACCATCGCGGCGGCGCTGTCGGAGCCACGCGACGCCATCGAGGACATCATCGAGCCCTATCTGCTGCAGCAGGGTTTCCTGCAGCGCACACCGCGTGGCCGCGTGCTGACCCCGCACGCCTTCCGCCATCTCGGCCTCGCCGAGCCCGCCACGGCCGCGACCCAGTTCGGACTGTTCGGCGATGCCGACGACTGACCCCGCCGCCGGCACGCTGCGCGACGGTGTCCATGCCCTGCCGCTGCGCGTCTACTACGAGGACACGGATTTCTCCGGCGTGGTCTATCACGCCTCCTATCTGCGCTTCCTCGAACGCGGGCGCACCGAGTTCATCCGCGCGCTGGGGATCGACCAGGCGGCCCTGCATGCCGCCGACGGCTTCGCCTTCGTGGTGCGTCGCATGACGATCGACTGGCTGCGGCCGGCCCGCATGGACGACTGCATCAGCATCGAGACCCGCCCGCTCGCCCTGAAGGGCGCGTCACTGGAGCTGGCCCAGCGCGTGCTGCGCGACAGTGAGGTGCTGCTGGAGGCCACCGTGCTGGTGGCGGGCGTCGCCGGCGGCCGGCCGGTGCGGCTGCCTGCGGACCTGCGCCGCAGGCTGGAAACGGCCGCGAACGCCGGTTCGTAACCGTCCGTTAACCCTAACGACCCCTTAACTCCTTGTGACCCACGCGGGCACGCGGCCGCCAGACGCCGCGGCCCTTGTTTCGCCGGATTCCGGGGCGACTGACACGGGGCCGCATCAAGCCCCGCGTTTCGTGCCCCGGCGTCGCCTTTGAGCGGACGTGCGCCGCAGGACGAAAGGACCCGTGCCGATGAATCCCACCGACGTGATGGCCAGCGGTCTCGCCGCCCCCGGCGGCGAACTGTCGCTCTGGTCAATGTTCTGGGGCGCCCACTTCGTCGTAAAGGTGGTGATGCTCGGCCTCATCGCCGGCTCGGTCTGGTGCTGGGCGATCATCGTCGACAAGACGCTGCTCTACCGCCGGACCCGCAAGGCGATGGACCGGTTCGAGGAGGTGTTCTGGTCCGGCCAGTCTCTGGAGGAGCTCTACCGCATGCTCGCCGACCGGCCGACCAGCACCATGGCGGCGGTCTTCGTCGCAGCGATGCGCGAGTGGAAGCGCTCCTTCGAGGGCACCAGCCGCTCGGTGATGGGGCTCAGCCAGCGCATCGACAAGGTGGTCGACGTCACCATCCAGCGCGAGGTCGAACGGCTGGAATCCAAGCTCCTGGTGCTGGCGACCATCGGCTCGTCGGCGCCCTTCATCGGCCTGTTCGGCACGGTGTGGGGCATCATGACGTCGTTCCGCTCGATCGCGGCGTCGAAGAACACATCGCTGGCCGTGGTGGCGCCCGGCATCGCCGAGGCGCTGTTCGCCACCGCGATCGGCCTGTTCGCCGCCATCCCGGCGGTCATCGCCTACAACAAGCTGCAGGCCGAGGCGGCCAAGCAGCAGGCCAGGCTCGAGGGCTTTGCCGACGAATTTTCCGCCATCCTGTCGCGCCAGATCGACGAGCGCATCGCCGCCTGACCGTCCACCCCGGAGACCACGCCCATGGCCATGTCGGCCGCACAGGGAGGCAAGCCCAGCCGCAGGCGCCGCGGCGGCCGCCGTCACCGCCCGATGGCGGACATCAACATGACGCCGTTCATCGACGTCATGCTGGTGCTGCTGATCATCTTCATGGTGGCGGCTCCGTTGCTGACCGCCGGCGTGCAGCTCGACCTGCCGCAGACCAAGGCCGCGGCGCTCAGCGTCGAGAAGCAGCCCCTCACCGTCTCAATCCGCGGCGACGGCAAGGTCTACCTGATGGAAACGCCGATCAGCGATGCCGACCTCCTGCCCAAGCTCCAGGCTGTCGCCCAGGCCGGCCAGGACGAGCGCATCTTCGTGCGCGCCGACCGGGCGATCACCTACGGGCGGGTCGCCGAGGTGATGTCGACGATCACCGCCGCTGGCTACCGCAAGGTGGCGCTGGTCACCGATCCGACGCCACGGAAATGACGGGGCTGAGGTGAAGTTCGACCGCTCCCAACCCGGCGTCTACATCTCCGGCATCGCCCATGCGGGCCTGCTGGCGGTTGCGCTTGTGAGCTTTGCCGACGCCAAACCGACCGAAACGCCTGAATCGGTCGCCGTGGAGATGATCTCGCCGGCCGAATTCTCACAGATGACGCGCGGCGAGAAGACCGCGCCGGAACCCAAGCCCCAGCCCAGGCCACGCGCCAGCAACGGCGC
>JBMOJG010000275.1:0-5106 GCA_049316925.1 Alsobacter sp.
CTCGCCGGGCTGCACGGTGAGGTCGAGGCCGTCGACGGCCGGACGACCGAAAGACTTGCGCAGCGCCGTGAGCTGCAGCGCCGGGGGATTGGGCGAGGGTGTCATCGAGGGGTCTGGCTCCCGTGTCGAAGCCAACCGGCCCGACCGCTCGCAGCTTGGCGATCATCGGTTGCCAAAGCCTTGCAGCCCTCGCCGAAAGCCTGGCGGAGATGCGTGCTCTTCTGATGTCGGAGGAAGGTCTACCGCCGCCCGTCAGGCTGGGGCCGGGAGGTCGAGGAGGGCGATGATCCGGTCAGCGACCTCGGTCGGCGTGAGTGACACCGGCACCTCGACCACGTTTTCGTCGGGGGCTGGCGGCTCAAGCGCCGCAAACTGGCTGTCGAGCAGCGAGGGCGGCATGAAATGGTTGCGCCGCGCCGCCATCCTGGCGCCGATCAGCGCCTGGCTGCCGGCGAGGTGCACGATCCGCACGCGCGCGCGACTGCCCGCCAGCACGTCCCGATAGGCGCGCCTCAGCGCCGAGCAGGTGACGATCGCGCTTTCTCCAGCCGCCAGCCGCCCGTCGATCCATTCCGCGATCGCCGCCAGCCAGGGCCAGCGGTCATCGTCCGTCAGCGGCACGCCGGCGCTCATCTTGGCGATGTTGCCCGGTGGGTGGAACGCATCGGCGTCGCGGAACTCCCAGCCGAGACGGTGGCTGAGGCGCGCCGCCGTGGTCGTCTTGCCGCAGCCGGCAACGCCCATCAGGACGAGGACGATCGGCCCGCCGGCCGCAACCGCGGGGGTCATGCGCCGGGCTTCTTCGGCTCGACATGGCCACCAAAACCCTTGCGCATGGCCGACAGCATCTTTTCCGCGAAGGTGTGGTCCTGCCGCGAGCGGAACCGGGCATACAGCGCTGCCGTCAAGACCTCGGCGGGAACGGCCTCCTCGATGGCGGCCTGCACGGTCCAGCGACCCTCGCCGGAGTCCTCGACATGGCCCGAATAGGAGGCGAGATCGGGCTCGTCGGCCAGCGCCTGCGCCGACAGGTCGAGCAGCCAGGACGTGACCACGCTGCCGCGGCGCCACACCTCGGCAACGTCCGGCAAATCGATGTCGAGCCGTAGCTCCGGCGCGACATTCGGTCCGCCGGCGTGGCGGAGGATGTCGAAGCCCTCGGCCATCGCCTGCATCATGCCGTACTCGATGCCGTTGTGGATCATCTTGACGAAATGGCCCGAACCGCTGCGGCCGGCATGCAGCCAGCCCTGCTCGGCGCGGGGATCACGCCCGTCCCGCCCTGATGTCCGCGGAATGTCGCCCAGCCCGGGGGCCAGCGCTGAAAAGATCGGCGACAGCCGGTCGACCGCTGCCGTGTCCCCGCCAATCATCAGGCAGTAGCCGCGCTCCAGGCCCCACACGCCGCCCGAGGTACCGACGTCCAGATAGGTGAGACCCTGCTGCGCCAGAGCGGCGGCGCGGCGCACGTCGTCCTTCCAGAAGCTGTTGCCGCCATCGATGATGGTGTCGCCCGGGGCCAGCAACCCCGCCAGCGCCGTCACGGCGTCCTCTGTGGCTGCACCGGCCGGCAGCATCACCCACACGGCGCGCGGCGGCACCAGGGCCGCCACCAGGGCCTGCAGATCGGCCACCGCGACGGCGCCCTCGGCGGCCAGCGCCTGGCCCGGGGCGGGGTCGCGGTCATAGACGACGCAGGCATGGTCCGCCCGCAGCAGGCGCCGGACGATGTTGGCGCCCATGCGCCCGAGGCCGACCATCCCGAGTTGCATTGTCCGTCTCCCCAGCCGCCATGCAGGCGCGGTCAGGAACGCGAAGGACCGGCCGCTGTCAACGGGTGAGTGCAGAAGGGCCGGCGCCCGCGTCAGGTCTGGCCGGGCCTGAGCTTGTAGAAGATGTGGCGGCCGATGACGTCCATCTTCTTCAGCCGCTTGGCCCAGAACGGCCGCACGTAGTTGGCGTGGTAATGGGTCGAGGCACCGACCTCCGAGAGATAGGTCTGCCCGTAGGTGACATCCCGGGCGACGCGCACCGCCGTCTGCCAGGAGTCCTGCTCGGTGATCCGCAGCGACTTGCCCTCGCACGCGAAGGAGAACTGGCAGGCGAACTTGCGGTGGCGGTTCTGGTAGACGACGCCGCAGACCGAGGTGGGATAGAGCCCGCTGCGCACCCGGTTGAGCACCACCTGGGCCACGGCCGCCTGGCCATCGACGGGCTCGCTGCGCGCCTCGAAATAGACGGCCTCGGCCAGGCAGCGCTGCTCGCGGCTGAGATTGTCCGGGTCGATCAGGCTGACGTAGCTTGGCCGCCCTTCTTCCTTGGGAACGGCGGTGACGGTGGCGGCGCTGTTGCGCCGCGAGGCCGCCAGCCCCTCGGGCGAGACGGGTGCGGCGGCGATTTCCAGCGGGATTGCCTCGGCCGGCGCCGGCGTCGTCGAAGACAACACCGTGGCGCGTGGCACTGTGGGGGTCGAGCCCACGCCTGTCGTCGTCGAGCCCGACGCACGGGCCGCCGCCGTGAGCTGCGAACTGGCCTGGCCGGTCGACTGGGTCTCGCCGGTGGCGCCGGGCGTCGTAGCCTCGTCATTGTTCGGCGGCTCGAACCCCTGGGGCGTGTCGAGACTCAGCGGGTCGAGGCCCTGCGACAGCGGCGCTGCCGGGAACAGGCGCGGTTCGGCGCCCAGCAGATAGGCTGTGGTGCCTGGTGCCGGCGCATGACGGCTGAGCGTCGGCCGCAGCGGCACCAGAGGATCGCCCTTGCGGCTGCGGTCGACGACCGGGAAGCCGGCGGAGGTCGGCTTGACGTCGGCGCGGGGCCCGCCGTCCCGGCGATAGGCCTCCGGTTCGGGCTCGCGCGCCGGCAGTCGTGCCGTGGTGAGGGTACCGGCGTCGCTGGCGCCGAACCGCGGCGCCACCGCCCAGAGGCTCACATCGCTGGGAGGGATCAGTGCGTCGCTGCCAGGGCCGGCCATCCAGGACTTACCCGCGACCTGGAAGCCCGTGGAGGCGTCAATGCCCGCATCGGCGGTGATGGAGACCAGCACGCCGGTGGCCAGCAGCCAAGGCGCAACCGTCGAACACGCCCATCGAACACCCGAGAAAACCATCGCCACGCAACCCCACGCGACACGAACCAGCGGGGACGGCGTTGCGCCTACGACACGGCGCGATCGCTAAATTCCCCATGGATTTCGTTATCGGCGAGTAAGGTTGAGCCGCCGTTAATGGCGTGACGATTGTCGACCGATCTGCCGCAAAGGCGGCTCTTGGTCGCGATGCGGAGGGGTGCCGAAGACAGGTTCTGTCAGAGGCTGGGCAAAATCCAGCGCACCAGCTGGTAGGCAACGCCGCCAGCGACGACCGCAATGGCGCGCTCGGTCATGGTCAGGTCCGGCAGTCGTCCGGCCGCGACCAGCGGCCGTGTCACGAGGTCAAAGACCAGTGCCGCCCCGAGCGGCCATATCACCGGCGGGAACATGAACCCGTCGAGTTCCGGCATGCGGCCCACCAGCAGGCCGACGCCGAGCCCGAAAATCCCCAGCGCACCGATCAGGACAGGCGCCAGCGGCGTCATGCCGAGCTGGCCGCACGCACCCCCAGCGCCGCCTGGGCGGCGGCGAGCCGGGCGATCGGCACGCGGTAGGGCGAGCACGACACATAGTCGAGCCCGGCATTCTCGCAGAACGCGATCGATGCCGGGTCGCCGCCATGCTCGCCGCAGATGCCGAGCTTGATGTCGGGCCGGGTCGCCCGGCCACGCTCGGCCGCCATCGTGACCAGCTCGCCCACGCCCTCCTGGTCGAGCGTCACGAACGGATCGGCCGGCAGGATGCCCTTGGCCGTGTAGGGCCCGAGGAACGAGGCCGCGTCGTCGCGCGAGATGCCGAGCGTCGTCTGCGTCAGGTCGTTGGTGCCGAACGAGAAGAATTCGGCCGAATGAGCGATGTCGCCGGCCCGCAAAGCCGCTCGCGGCAGCTCGATCATTGTCCCGACCTGGTAGGTAAAGGCGGCACCCGTTTCCGCCTTGACCGCCTCCGCCATGGCGACAATGCGCTCCTTGACGCTGTCGAGCTCGGCCCGGGTCATCACCAGCGGCACCATGACCTCCGGGATCACCGCCTCGCCGGTGGCCTTGGCGGCCAGCACCGCGGCCTCGAAGATGGCTCGGGCCTGCATCTCGGCAATTTCCGGGTAGGCGACGGCCAGCCGGCAGCCCCGGAAGCCGAGCATCGGGTTGAACTCGTGCAGCTCGGCGGCACGGCGCTTGAGCTTGTCGGCCGACGCCCCCATCGCCGCCGCGACCTCGGCGATCTCCGCCTCGGTATGCGGCAGGAACTCGTGCAGCGGCGGATCGAGCAGCCGGATCGTCACCGGCAGGCCCTGCATGATCGTGAACAGCTCGACAAAGTCGGCGCGCTGCATCGGCAGCAGCTTGGCCAGCGCCGTCCGGCGTCCGGCCTCGTCGTCGGCGAGGATCATCTCGCGCACCGCGACGATCCGGTCCTCGTCGAAGAACATGTGCTCGGTGCGGCACAGGCCGATGCCCTCGGCGCCGAAGCTGCGGGCCGTGCGGGCGTCGAGCGGCGTTTCCGCATTGGCGCGCACCTTCATCCGGCGCACCCCGTCGGCCCAGCCCATCAGGGTGCCGAACTCGCCCGACAGCTCCGGCTCGAGCATCTTGACCTCGCCGAGCAGCACCTGGCCGGTGCCCCCGTCGATCGTGATCCAGTCGCCCTTCTTCAGGGTGACGCCGCCGGCCGTCATGGTCTGGCCGGCATAATCGACGCGCAGGCCTCCTGCGCCAGACACGCAGGGCTTGCCCATGCCGCGCGCCACCACCGCCGCGTGGGACGTCATACCGCCGCGAGTGGTCAGGATGCCCTCGGCCGCATGCATGCCGTGGATATCCTCGGGGCTGGTCTCGATCCGCACGAGGATGACCTTGCGGCCGGCGGCACGCGCCGTCTCGGCCTCGTCGGAATCAAACACGATTTCGCCGCCGGCCGCGCCGGGGGAGGCGGGCAGGCCCGAGGCCAGCACCCGCCGCTCGGCCTTGGGGGCGATGGTGGGGTGCAGCAACTGGTCGAGCGCACCGGGCTCGATCCGG
>JBMOJG010000276.1:0-5100 GCA_049316925.1 Alsobacter sp.
AGGACGTCGCCGCGGACCACAGGACCGACGTTTTCCGGCGTTCCCGAATAGATGATGTCGCCCGGCAGCAGCTCGAACGCCTCCGACAGCTTGGCAATCTGCTCGGCGACGCTCCAGATCATGTTGGCGAGGTCGCTGGTCTGCTTCACCTGGCCGTTGACCGACAGCGAGATCGCGCCCTTGGCAAAGTGCCCGACCGTGCTGACGGGATGGATGGGACCGATCGGGGCCGAGCTGTCGAAGCTCTTGCCGATCTCCCAGGGCTTCTTCTCGTCGCCCATCGCGCGTTGCAGGTCGCGGCGCGTCATGTCAAGGCCGACCGCGTAGCCGAACACGTGGTCGAGGGCCTTGTCGGCCGGAATACTGCGCCCGCCGGACTTCAGCGCCGCCACGAGCTCGACCTCGTAGTGGTAGTTCTTGGTCAGCGTCGGGTAGGCGTGATCCGCGACCGTGCCGACGGCAACGTTCTGGATGGCATCGGTCGGCTTCTGGAAGAAGAAGGGCGGCTCACGGTTGGGATCAGAGCCCATCTCACGGGCGTGGGCGGCGTAGTTGCGGCCGATGCAGTAGACCCGGCGAACGGGAAACACCTCGGTGCTGCCCACGATCGGAATGAAGGTCTGCGCCACCGCAAACGGGGTCTTGGGTGCGGCACCGGTCTGCGCCTGCGCCTGCGCCTGGCCGGCGGCGACGATGCCGGCGCCGGCCGCCGCGGCAAGGCCGAGCATGTCACGACGTGACTGATCCATGGATGGTCTCCTCCGGTTGTTTTTTGGCTCGCGGAAGGTCCGGCGATTGTGCCTCCGCTGTCAACAGCCAAGCTGAAGCGGAGCGGCATTGCCCGGAGCGCGCGGGCGTGATGCACTGTTTGGAAAGACCGGGGAGGATCCGCCATGACGCCGTACAAGGCCGCCGCACTTGCACTCATTGCCGCCATGGCATCATCGGCGGCGGCGTCTGCCGCCGAAATTCGGCTGATCGGCACCGGTGCCGTCAAGCACACCATCGAGGCCCTGGCGGCCCGTTTCACGGCTGAAACCGGCCATACGATCACGAGCAGCTTCGCCACCGCCGGTGTCGTCACACAGCGGGTCGACGGCAGCGAGGCGTTCGACATCGTGATGTCGAGCGACTCGAGCCTGCGCACGCTCGCCGGAAAGAGCCGCGTCGAAGGGGCGGCAATGACACTGGGGACGGTCCGCATTGCTGTCGCCGTGCGGGCCGGGGCGCCGGCACCGGCGGTCGATACGCCCGAGGCCCTGCGCGCCGCACTCCTGTCCGCCCCTGTCGTCAGCTATGGTGACCCCAAGGCCGGCGCAACGACCGGCATCCATTTCGCCAAGGTGCTCGATCAGCTCGGCATCCGCAGTGCCATAGATGCCAACGCCAACCTGCAGAAGGATGGCCTCGACGTGATGCGCGAGGTTGCTGCCGGCCGGGCGACGCTAGGCATCACGCAGGCGAGCGAGGTCAACGCGATCCCGGGCGTGGCGCTGGCGGGCTTCCTGCCGGCCTCGCTGCAGCTGGTGAGCACCTACCAGGCGGCACTGACGCCGACCGGACAGGGTAAAGCGCCAGCCGCGGCCTTCGTGGCCTTCGTCACTGGGCCGGCCGGCGCGGTTGCCTTCCGGGCGGCAGGGTTCGAGACGCCATGAACCGAATAGTTGCGAGCTTATGGCCGGCCTCCCCAAGATTCAGTCTACAATTTTTGCGTGTTTCTAAATGTGCTGTCCGCAAATTGCCTGTCGACACGCGAGGCTATCCGTTGGATGGTGATGGACTTGTTCAAGTCGCGGATCTTCCATGAACGCCTGGCCGAAATCCCTGCACTTCGCCTGCGCCCTGCTGATCGCCGCCACGATGCCGGGTCAGGCCTTCGCGCAGTCTGTTCCGGCGGCCCCGCCGCCACAGGCTGCTCCGGCGGCCGATGAGGATGCATTCACGCGGGCCGAGCTGGAAAAGCTGCTGGCCCCCATCGCGCTGCACACAGACGCGTTGCTCGCCCAGCTGCTGCCTGCCTCGGCCTATCCGCTGGAAATCGTCCAGGCGTCGCGCTGGCTCGACCGTAACAAGGCTGCAGTCGACAAGGGGGACTTTTCCGGCGCCGATGCGCAAAACTGGGATCCGTCGGTCAAGGCCATGGTCCGGTTCCCGTCGCTGATCCGCAAGATGAACGAGGACCTGGACTGGACGAGCGACCTGGGTGACGCCTTCGTGGCGCAGCCCGAGGATGTCGCCACCGTCATCCAGGACCTGCGGCGCAAGGCGCAGTCCACCGGCGCGCTGAAGACGACAAAGCAGCAGAAGGTCGTGACGCGGCAGGAATCGGGCCGGGACGTGGTGATCATCGAGCCGGCCGAGCCGGACGTGATCTATGTGGCGGACTACGATCCGGTGGCCGTCTACGACTCCGGCGTAGGCTCGGCCGTGGCTGCGGGGCTGATCGGCTTCGGCACGGCCGTTGCCGTGGGGGCAATCGTCAGCAATTCGTGGAACTGGGGCAGTGGCGCCGTCTATCCGCCGATCTGGCCCGGCTATCCCGGCTATCGACCCCGGCCACCACTGGTGCCCGGCGTCCCGGGACGTCCGGTGCCGATCCCCGGTCGCCCGGGCGGCGACATCAGTATCGGCGGCGGTAACATCAATGTGGGCGGCGGCAACGTCAACATTGGCAACGGCAATATCGGCAACGGCAACAACATCATCGGCAACACCAAGCCGTGGCGTCCCGATCCGGACCGGCACCGTCCGGGCCAGGGCACCAAGCCGGGCCTCGGTGCCAACAGGCCCGGCGGCGGCGTGAACCGCCCCGGCGGGAACGGCGGCGGGATCGGCAATGCCGGCGGCATCAACCGTCCCACGACCTTGCCGGCGACACTGCCGGCAACGGTCAACCGTCCGGCGACGCTGCCGGCGACCGTCAATCGGCCGGCGACCCTGCCGGCAACCGTCAACCGTCCGGCGGCGGCAGCCCGGCCCGCACCCGCCCCGGCCGTCCAGCGGCCGGCGCCGCGCCCGGCGCCGCGGCCCGCCGCACCGCCGCGCGCACCGCGGCCGGACACGGCCTTCGGTGGGCTCGATCTCGGCCCCGGTGCCGCCATGGTCGGTCAGCGCGGCGCCGCAAGCCGCGGCGGCCGGCCGATGCCCGGCATCGGCGGTGGTGGCGGCGGACCGCGCGGTGCGATCGGCGCCGGCGGCGGAGGGGGCGGTGTGGGACGGGCAGCCATCCAACGGCCGGCCGGCGGCGGTGGCGGCATGCGCGGCGGAGGCGGCGGACGCCGCCGCTGACGCCCTCCAGTCACAGGACAATGACCATGACCGCCAGACACCGTTTCCGCCTCGCGCCGCTTCCTGCCGTTGTCGCCGTCCTGTTCTGTGGACTGGGGCCCGTGACGGGAGCCCATGCGCAGGAGGGTTTTGCCTCGCCCGAAGCCGCCGTTGCGGCGCTTGTCGAGGCCAGCAAGGCGCACGACCCGGCCCGGATCGAGCGCATCTTCGGACCGGGGAGCCTGCCGGTCCTGTCCAGCGGCGATGCCGCCGAGGACAAGCGGCGGCTCGAGGCCTTTGTCGCCGCCGCCGGCGAATCGATGACGCTGATGCCCGACGGCGTGGCGGTGCAGCGCCTGCGCATCGGCGCGAAGGGCTTCGACTTCCCGGTTCCGCTGCGCCAGACCGGCAACCGCTGGAGCTTCGACCTCGCTGCCGGGCGCGAGGAGATCCACGACCGGACGATCGGCTTCAACGAACTCAGCGCCATCGAAGCCTGCCGGGCCTATGTGCTGGCGCAGCGCGAGTATGTCCGCATCGACCGTGATGGCGACGACGTACAGTCCTATGCTCAGCGGATCATCAGCACGCCCGGCACCCGCGACGGACTGTACTGGCCGGCTGAGACGCAATCGGACCGCAGCCCTCTGGACAGCCGGGTGACCGACGTCGAGGCGGCGAAGGCGGTCGCCGGCAAGGCGGCACCACATCTGGGCTACAGGTTCAAGATCCTGAAGGCGCAGGGTCCGGCCGCACCGGGGGGTGCCTACAGCTACGTGATCAACGGCCGGATGATCGCCGGCTTCGCGCTGGTGGCCTATCCGGACAGATGGGGCCAGACCGGCATCATGACGTTCATCTGCGGCCAGCAGGGGCGGATCTATCAGCGCGACCTCGGGCCGGGGACGGCCAAGGTCGGGGCGGCGATGACCCGGTACAATCCCAATAAGTCCTGGACACTGGTGCCCTGACGCGCCGTCCCTGACGCCTGCTCCGGCGCGCATTTGCCGGCGCGAAGGGGAACGAACAACGGAACCCTAGACGATCATCAGTGGTTGAACGGGCACGAAACAATCCGGCGGGTGAGCCGATTGTCCAGCGCGCCCGCTGGCGTGCTGCCTCGACGTCAAGGGAACCACACCATGGTCAAGATCTCGTTCGCAGCTTCGCTGCTCGCTACCACGCTCCTCGTCTCCCCGGCCTTCGCCCAGACCGGCACCGGATCGGGCACCACCGCCCCGATGGGGGCCCCCGTCCCGACGGCCGTTCCGCTGAACAACGCGTCTTTCATGACCAATGATCAGGCGCCTGGCACGATGTGGCGTGCGTCCAAGATGGTGGGCGTCAACATCTACGGCCCGGCCGGCCAGAAAGTCGGCGACGTATCGGAAGTCCTGCTCGACCATCAGGGCAACGTGAAAGCCGTGGTGATCGGCGTGGGCGGCTTCCTCGGCATGGGCGAGAAGGACGTGGCCGTTCCGTTCTCGGCCATCCAGTGGCAGCAGCAGTCCCGCACGGCAGCGGCAGCCAGCTCCATGGGCACGTCGTCCGGCACTGCGAACCCGGCGGTCACCGCGCCGCGGTCGACCGAGATCACCGGGACGACCGTTTCGAAGGCCGACCCTGCCGCGTTCCGATCGTATCCGGACCATGGCAGGATCGCCATGACGGCCGAGCAGCTGAAGGCAGCACCCGGATATCGCCTCGAGCGCTGATCACGTTGCAAGACCAGGTCCATCTGTCGGGGGCCCGCGCCATGCGCGGGCCCCTTCGCATGGGCGCTGCGCAGGGCGCGGCTAGGTGGCGCCGCACCCTGGTGCTAGCCTGCGCCCG
>JBMOJG010000277.1:0-5092 GCA_049316925.1 Alsobacter sp.
ATCGGCCAGTTGGCCATCCAGTCCATCCAGGCGCGCGATTTCCTCGTCGTCCAGGCCGTCGTGCTCTTCGTCTCGGTGGTCTACACGGTGACCAGCCTTGCCGCCGACCTGGTCTATGCGTGGATCGACCCCCGTATCCGGCTGAGCCCGGCATGTGCGCCACCGTGCTGCGCCGTGCGGCCGCCGCAGTTGGCTCCATCCCGCTCGGCGTTGGCCTCGCATTGGCGCTGCTTGCCGTCCTGGTACTCGCCGCCATGGGGGCCGACTGGCTGGCCCCGTTCGATCCGACGCGTCAGACCTTGATCCAGCGGCTGCGGCCGCCGGGCCATGCCACCGCCGCGGGCGCGATCTACCGTCTCGGCACCGACGAACTCGGCCGCGACCTGCTGTCGCGGGTCCTGCACGGGGCCCGGGTGTCGATCCTCGTGGCCCTGCTCTCCGTCAGCCTGTCGATCGTCGTCGGCACCCTGCTGGGCATGATTGCCGCCTGGCGGCGCGGCTGGGTCGAGATCATCATCATGCGGCTCGTCGACACCATGCTGTCGATCCCCGCGATCCTTCTGGCCGTCCTCACCGTTGCGGTGCTTGGCCCCGGTTTCCTCAAGGTTGTGATGGTGCTGGGGTTCACCCGCTGGCCGCGCTACACCCGCGTCGCCTATGGGCAGACCCTGCAGGTCGCGTCGCTGCCCTATATCCGCGCTGCGGAACTTGCCGGAGCATCCTCCGCCCGCATCCTGCTGCGCCATATCCTGCCCAACATTGCCGGGCCGCTGCTGGTCGTGGCGACGGCCGAGTTCGGGCTGATGATCCTGTTCGAGGCGAGCCTGTCTTTCCTTGGCCTCGGCATCCAGCCGCCGACGCCCAGCCTCGGCTCGATCCTGTCGTCCGGCCGCCAATATCTCGACCGGGCCTGGTGGCTCACCCTCGTCCCGGGCGCGACGCTGTTTGCGCTCGTCCTGTCCGTCAACGTGTTCGGCGACTGGCTGCGCGACCGGCTGGATCCGCGCTCGCGCAGCCGCTGAGGAGAAACAAATGATGTTTTCAGGCAAGAAGGTCGTCGTCACCGGCGCCGCCGGCGTGTTCGGCCGCTGGATCACCGAGGCGTTCGCGCGCCAGGGCGCCAGCGTCTGCCTCGCCGACATGCGGCTGGACGCGGCGCGGGAGGCGGCGGAAGCGGCCGGCCTCACCGGCGACCGCGCGTTGCTGCACGCCACCGACCTGACGGATGCCGCCTCGGTGGACGATCTCTGCGCTACGGTCGCGAAGGCCTGGGGTGCGCCCGACATCGTCGTCAACAATGCCGGCGTCTACCCCAAGGGTGGCCTGCTCGATCTCGACGTGGCCGAATGGGACCGGATCTTCGGCGTCAACCTGCGCGCTCCGTTCCTCGTCACCCGCGGCATGGCCAGGCTGATGGTGACGGCCGGCACGCAGGGCTCGGTCGTGATGATCTCGTCCGGTGCGGCCCGCCAGATGCGCAACGGCTCGGTGCCCTACTGCACCACCAAGACGGCGCTGGAGCGCCTCGCCAAGGGCTTCGCGCTGGAGCTGGCGCCGCACCAGATCCGCGTCAACGTCGTCGAGCCGGGCTTTGCACCCGGCAGCGTCGTCAGCCCGCTGACCGACGACTACGTCGCCCGCATGGCCGCCCGCATTCCGCTTGGCCGCACCAGCGGGCCCGAGGATGCGCCCGGCGCGGTGCTCTACCTGTGCTCGCCCGCCGCCGGCTTCATTACCGGCGCGGTGCTGTCGGTCGATGGCGGCAACTCGATCGGCACCTACGATCCCGGCGAACTCGGCACGCCGGGCCGCTGATGCAGCCGCCGCCCGCCATGGCCGACCTGCCGCTGCTCGCCGTCGAGAACCTGACGCTCGCCATCCGTGGCGCGTCGGTGGTCGACCGCGTGTCGTTTGCGGTGGGGCGCGGCGAGGTCGTCGCCATCGTGGGCGAATCCGGCTGCGGCAAGTCGCTGACGGCGCTGGCCGTCATGCGCCTGCTGGCGCCGGCCGTGCGGCTGTCGGCCGGTCGCATCCTGTTCGAGGGCCGCGATCTCGCCGCCCTGCCGGAGGCGGCGATGTGCGGCGTGCGCGGCCGCGACCTGGCGATGATCTTCCAGGAGCCGACGGCCTCGCTCGATCCGCTGATGATGGTCGGCAGCCAGCTCGTGGAGGCGCTGCGCATCCACCAGGCCGTCTCCGCGGACGACGCGCGCGAACGCGCCCGTGCGATGCTGGCTGCCGTCGGGATTCCCGATCCGGCCCGGCGGCTGGACCAGTATCCGTTCGAGTTGTCGGGCGGCATGTGCCAGCGGGTGATGATCGCGCTGGCGCTGATCTGCGGTCCGCGCCTGCTGGTGGCCGACGAGCCGACGACGGCCCTCGACGTCACCATCCAGGCCGAGATCCTCGACCTGCTGCGCAGCCGCGTCGCCGGGCAGGGGACCGCGGTGCTGCTGATCACCCACGACATGGGCGTGGTCGCCGACATCGCCGACCGGGTGGTGGTGATGTATGCCGGCCGGGTCGCCGAGATCGCCGACGCGGCGGCGCTCTATGCCGCGCCGCGGCATCCCTACACGGCGATGCTGCTGGCCAGCGTTCCGCGGCTGGAGGCCGCCCCCAAGGGCCGTCTCGCCACCATCGAGGGCCAGGTGCCGACCCCGGCCGAGTTCGGCCCCGGCTGCCGCTATGCGTCGCGCTGTCCGCTGGCCATCGCCCGCTGCACCGCCGAGGCGCCGCCGCTGGTGACAGACGCCGACGGCCATGCGGCCGCCTGCTGGCGCTCCGGCGAGGCCGCCACCCTGCGGGGCGCCGCATGACGACCGTCTCTGCGCCTCCGACTGAGCCCGCGGCCGATCCGGTGAAGCCCACGACACCGCTGCAACCTGCATCGCCGGTCCTGGCCATCCGCGACCTGGCGGTGCATTTCGCCGGCCGCCGCGGCCTGTTCGCGCCTCCCGCCGCGGTGGTGCGCGCCGTTGACGGCGTCGACCTGACGATCGCGCCCGGAGAGACGCTGGGCCTCGTCGGCGAATCCGGCTGCGGAAAGTCGACCCTGTCCAACGCCGTGCTCGGCATCGTCCGCCCGGTGCGCGGCTCGGTGCAGGTGGCCGGCGCCGAGGTGGTGGGGGCGGACCGCGCCGGGCTCGCCGCCATCCGCCGCAAAGTGGCGCTGATCTTCCAGGACCCGGCGCTGTCGCTGAACCCGCGCATGAGCATCGGCGCGGCGATCGGCGAGCCGCTGGCCGTGGCCGGCGTCGCCCGCGGGGCGGCTCTGCGCGAGCGTGTCGCTGCGCTGCTGCGCGCCGTCGGCCTGCGACCCGAGCATGCCGGGCGCTTCCCGCACGAGTTCTCCGGCGGCCAGCGCCAGCGCATCGTCATTGCCCGTGCTTTGGCGCTGGAGCCACAGCTCGTTGTCTGCGACGAGCCGGTCTCGGCACTGGATGTCTCGGTCCGCGCCCAGATCCTCAACCTGCTGGTCGACCTGCAGCGGGAGAGGGGAGTGGCCTACCTGTTCGTCTCCCACGACCTCGCCGTGGTGCGGCATGTGACGGACCGGGTGGCGGTGATGTATCTCGGCCGCATCGTCGAGCTCGCGTCCCGCGACACGCTCTTCGCGGCGCCGAAGCATCCTTACACGCGGGCGCTGCTCGACGCCGTGCCCGATCCCGACCCCGCCCGCCAGCGCGGCCGCACCCGGATGCGGCTCACCGGCGAGCTGCCGAGCCCCGCCGACATCCCGCCCGGCTGCGCCTTCGCCAGCCGCTGCCCCCTCGTCGCCGACCGCTGCCGGACCGAGCGCCCTGACCTCACCCCGCGCCCCGACGGAGCGCAGGTGGCGTGTCATTACGCGTGACGGGGAGGGGCGTGAGGCGCCGGCGTGGCTGAGGAGCCATGCCTGTCGACACGCGCAAAACGCGCAACACCCATGGCAAGCAGGGGCTGGCCAAGCCGGGCGCGGCCCTGTTTGATCGTTGATGTCTGATCGTCACCCCCACGCGGCCCATCCGGCCGTATCCCCGCCCCGGAGGACAGTATGGCCGAGACCGAACAGAACCCGTGGGAGTGGCCGGACGCGCACTGGCGCGGCATTGTCGACCATGTGCGGGCCGGGCGCTCGCTGGCGCCGAAGGCCTGGAAGGGCGGCGCCCGCTGCGCCGTGGCGCTGTCCTTCGACAGCGACCACGAGACCATCGAGCTGCGCTTTGGTGGCAAGTCCTACGGCAAGCTGAGCCAGGGCCAGTACGGCGCCCGCCAGGGCATGCCCCGCATCCTCGCGTTGCTGGAGCGCCACGGCGTGCCCGCCAGCGTGTTCATGCCAGCGGTCTCGGCCATGATCCACGAGCAGGAGGCGAAGGCCGTGGTTGCGGCCGGGCACGAGCTGGCGATCCACAGCTGGATCCATGAGTTCAACTCGCGGCTGAGCGAACCGGTGGAGCGCGACCTCGCTTTGCGCGCGGCCGACGTGCTGGAGCGCATCGGCGGCGTCCGCCCGGTCGGCATGCGCACGGCTTCGTGGGATTTCAGCCCCTGGACGCTGAAGATCATCCGCGAGATGGGCCTGATCTATGACAGCTCGCTGATGGCCGACGACGACCCCTACGAGCTGCTCGACGAGGGCCAGCCGACCGGCGTCGTCGAGCTGCCGGTGGAGTGGATCCGCGACGATGCCGTCTATTTCAACATGGACCGCATGGGTGGCTTGCGGCCCTACACGTCACCGGAGGCCGTGCTCGACATCTTCCGGCGCGAGCTCGACATGGCGCATGCCGAGGGCGGGCTCTACGTGCTGACCATGCACCCGCACCACATTGGCCATCGTTCGCGGATCTGGATCCTCGACGAGGTGATCCGCCACGCCAAGGCGCTGGGCGGTTGCTGGTTCGCCACCCACGCCGACATTGCCCGCTGGTGCCGCCAGGAGGCAGGGATGGGCTGAGCGCCCTGGATGGGCTGGGAGACCGCCGTTGGCGGCCTCCGCCGGTCCGGTTACCTCAGTAGTAATAGCCCCGCCGGTAGTAGCCGCGTCCATAGTAGCCGCGGTCGTAATAGCCGTAGCGCCGGGTCGTCGAGGCCGCCACGATGGCGCCGC
>JBMOJG010000278.1:0-5079 GCA_049316925.1 Alsobacter sp.
AGCCATGTGCAGGACGCCATAGAAGAAGGCGAACAGCCCCAGCATGCGGCGGAACTTGATGGCGCCATTCCACCCTGTCAGTCGCCGCAGTGGCGTGACGGCGAGCGTCAGCAGCAGGAAATGCAGCGTCCAGTCGCCGGTGACGTGCTCGATCGTCTCGGCCGGATTGGCGCCCAGCGCCTCCGGGTCGACGAACACGCCGTGCAGCAGGCGGCCAGCCGGTACCAGCGCCGCCAGGAACACCACCGGCTTGGCGAGCCGCACGGGATCGCGCCACCAGGGCGCGGACCGTGCGGCAGGGCGGGGCGCCGCCGTGGCTGCAGACGCCATCAGTAGTTCTTCTTCAGGTCCATGCCGGCGTAGAGCGACGCCACCTGCTCGGCGTAGCCGTTGAACGGCTCGGTCTGCCGGCTGGCAAACAGCGCCGGCAGCGGCCGCTCGCTCTTCTGGCTCCAGCGCGGATGGTCCACCGCTGGGTTGACGTTGGAGTAGAAGCCGTATTCGCCCGGGATCGCCTTCATCCAGGCCGACTTCGGCTGCTCGGCGACGAACTCGATCTTGACGATCGATTTGGCGCTCTTGAAGCCGTATTTCCAGGGCACGACGATGCGCACCGGCGCGCCGTTCTGGTTCGGCAGCGTCTCGCCATAGAGGCCGACGGTGAGCAGCGTCAGCGGGTGCATGGCCTCGTCGATGCGCAGGCCTTCCACGTAGGGCCAGTCGATCACGTCGAGGCGCGTGCCCGGCATCGTCTCCTTCTGCACCGCCGACGTGAACTTCACGTATTTGGCGGCGCTCGTCGGATTGACCATCGCGGCGAGCCTGTTGAACTCCAGCCCCACCCAGGGGATCACCATCGACCAGGCCTCGACGCAGCGCAGCCGGTAGACCCGCTCCTCCAGCGGCATCTTCAGGATGTCCTCGATGCCGATGGTGCGAGGCGTTTCCACCAGGCCGCCGATCTCGATCGTCCACGGGCGCGTGATCATGGCGTCGGCCGAGGCCATCGGGTCGTATTTCCCGGTGCCGAACTCGTAGAAATTGTTGTAGCCGGTCACGAGCTTGCGTGCCGTCGGCGGGTCCTTGACCCCATAGGCGGGATTGCGCGGCGCATCGAGCTTGTCGGCGATGCTTGCCGCGGCTGCATCCCCGGCGCTGCCTGCCACACCGGCCGCCGCAGCGGCGGCCAGGAAGCTGCGGCGGTTGAGATAGGTCGCCTGCGGGGTGATCTCGGACGGCGGGATCGGCGGAATCGGGGTCGGCATGGCCGGGCTCCTGGGTCGGGCGGTGCGGGCAGGCACGAGGCCTCGCCCGCCTTCGTACCGGGGATCATGCCTTTCGTTACACGTGCAGGTCGATCACGATCGCGCGTGTCGGGAAGCATCTGACCCATACGGGCGCGGAGGCCCCCTGGTTTTGCCCGGCCCGGTCAGCCGGCCAGAAAGGTTTCGACGGCATTGCGGCGCGGGATCGGCGTCACCGCCCCGTAGCCCAGCGTCGACAGCGCCGCCGCGGCGTTGGCGTAGGCGGCCGCCGCGAACGGATCGCCGCAGACCAGCCATTGCGCCAGGAAGGCGCCGTCGAACGTGTCGCCCGCCCCGGTGGCGTCGATGGCGTCGACCGGCCGCGCCGGCACCAGCCGCGCGTCGCCCGGCACCGCCACCATGGTGCCGTCCTTGCCCAGCGTCAGCGCGACGATCCGGCAGCCGAGCCCCAGATAATGGCTGCAGATCGCCTCCGGGGACTGCAGGCCGGTGAGCTGGCGCGCGTCGTCCAGCCCGGGCAGGGCGATGTCGCTCATCGCCAGCGCGGCGTGGA
This sequence comes from Alsobacter sp., assembly GCA_049316925.1. Classification (GTDB taxonomy): domain Bacteria; phylum Pseudomonadota; class Alphaproteobacteria; order Rhizobiales; family Beijerinckiaceae; genus Alsobacter. The sequence continues at coordinate 1,819 of JBMOJG010000278.1, forward strand.
TCACCGCGCGCGCCCGCTCCAGCGGCCACAGCCGCAGCCGCAGATTGGTATCGTAGCTCACCACCGTGCCGGCCTGCCGGGCCTGCGCCAGCGCGGCGAACACGGCGTCGCAGGCCGACGCCGAGATGGCCTGGCTGATGCCCGAGACATGCAGCACCCGGGCGCTGGCGACGAGCCCGGCCGGCAGATCGGCGGGGCCGATCCGGCTGGCGGCCGAACCGGCACGGACATAGTCGAAACGGTGGCCGTCGGCGCCGTGGCTGATGAAGTACAGGCCGGTCGGCGCGTCGGCAAGCAGCGCCACGGCGCCATGGTCGATGCCTTCCGCGTCCCACAGGCCGAGAATGCGGCGGCCGAAGCTATCGTCGCCGAGCGCGGTGAACATGCCGGTGCGGGCGCCCTGGCGGGCTGCCGCGATGGCGGCGTTCGACGTGTCGCCGCCGACGCCGGGCAGGAAATGCGGACCGTCCGGGCCGGCCACCTCGCTGAACTCCATCAACGGCTCGCCGATCGCGAGCAGGTCGAGGGTTTGCATGGGCGACGTTTCCCGTTTCAATCGTTTTGATTGCCCATTCTGCTGACGCCCTGCCATTTTCGCAAGCCGAGATGCCCAATCCCTGGTCAGTGAATTTCACATGCCGCGACCGCATTGCACCCCGGACGGAAACGCGCTTGAGTAGCCGTGCGCAGGCCGGCCGGTCCGAGGCCGCAACAGACGCGAGCGCACCGTCCACTTTCCAGGGGAGTTCCATGATTCCGGTTCACCGCAGCACCCTCTTGGGGCTTGGCCTCGCCGCCCTGCTGATGGGCGCCACCGCCGCCTCGGCGAAGACCCTCGTGTATTGCTCCGAAGGCAGCCCCGAGAACTTCACCCCGGCGCTGAACACCACGGGGACCAGCTTTGACGCGGCCCGCCCGGTCTACAATCAGCTTGTCGAGTTCGAGCGCGGCACCACCAAGGTCGTGCCCGGTCTGGCCGAGAGCTGGGCCATGAGCGACGACGGCCTGACCATCACGTTCAAGCTGCGCAAGGGCGTGAAGTGGCATTCGGCCGGGACCTTCAAGCCGACGCGCGACTTCAACGCCGATGACGTGCTGTTCTCGTTCAACCGTCAGTGGAAGGCCGACCATCCCTTCCACAAGGTCTCGGGCGGCAAGTACGACTACTTCGCCGACATGGACATGCCGAAGCTGCTCAAGAGCCTCGAGAAGAAGGACGACCTGACCGTCGTCATGACGCTCAACGAGCCCAATGCGCCGATCATGGCCAACCTCGCCATGGACTTCGCCTCAATCCACTCGGCCGAATATGCCGAAACGCTGCAGAAGGCCGGCAGGCTCGAGCAGTTCGACCAGGTCCCGGTCGGCACCGGCCCGTTCTCCTTCGTCGCCTACCAGAAGGACGCGGTGATCCGCTTCAAGGCCAACAAGGACTATTACGGCGAGAAGGTCCTGATCGACGACCTCGTCTACGCCATCACGCCCGACCCGACCGCCCGCTATTCCAAGCTGAAGTCGGGCGAGTGCCACTTCGTGCCGTATCCGCGTCCGGCCGACCTCGCCGAGATGCAGAAGGACCCGACCCTGCAGGTCATCAGCCAGTCCGGCCTGAACATCGCCTACTGGGCCTTCAACGTGCAGAAGAAACCCTTCGACGACAAGCGCGTCCGTCAGGCGTTCAACATGGCGATCGACAAGCCCACCATCATCCGCGACGTCTATCTGGGCGCCGGCCAGGCGGCCAAGAACCTGATCCCGCCGACGCTGTGGTCCTACAACGACGCGGTCAAGGACTACGCCTACGACCCCGAGAAGGCCAAGGCGCTGCTGAAGGAAGCCGGCGTCGCCACGCCGATGGAGATCGACCTCTGGTACATGCCCGTCCAGCGCCCCTACAACCCGAACGCCAAGCGCATCGCCGAGATGATGCAGGCGGACCTGGCCAAGGTGGGCGTCACCGCCAAGCTCGTCACCTTCGAGTGGGGTGAATACCGCAAGCGCGCCCAGCAGGGCGAGCACACCACGGCCCAGCTCGGCTGGACCGGCGACAATGGCGACCCGGACAACTTCTTCTTCCTGCGCGGCTGCTCTGCCGCGCGGCCGGGCGGCCAGAACCTGACGAAGTGGTGCAACAAGGAGTTCGACGACCGGCTGAAGAAGGCCGTGACCCTTGCCGACCCGGCGGCCCGCACCAAGCTGTACGAGGAAATGCAGGTCATCATGAAGGAGGATGCCCCCGACATGACGATCGCCCACTCGGTGGTCTACGAGGTAATGCGCAAGGGCGTCACCGGCTACAAGCAGAGCCCGCTCGGCGGCCACAAGTTCGTCGGCGTCGACATCAACTGAAGCAATCGTCCGCGACCTGACGGGAAGGGGCGGCATAGCGCCGCCCCTTCTGCCTTTCCGGCCCGGGACCTGCCATGGTGATGTTCTTCCTGAAGCGGGCGGCGCTCACGGTGCCGACCTTCTTCGCCCTCATGTTCCTGACCTTTGTGGCGATCCGCCTCGTCCCCGGCGATCCCGTCGAGGTGCGCACCGGCGAGCGCGGCATCTCGCCCGAGCGCCTCGCCCAGTTCCGCGCCGAATACGGCCTCGACCAGCCTGTCTGGAAGCAGTTCGCCGACTATGTGTGGAAGCTCCTGCATGGCGATTTCGGCACCTCGATTGTCACCAACGAGCGGGTGCTGACTGAATTTTTCCAGCTCTTTCCCGCCACCATCGAGCTGTCCTTCTTCGCCATGGTGTTTGCCATCGGTATCGGGATCCCCGCCGGTGTTGTGGCGGCACTGAAGCGCGGCAGCCTGTTCGACCAGACGTTGATGGGGCTGTCGCTCACCGGCTTTTCCATGCCGATCTTCTGGTGGGGCCTGCTGCTGATCATGCTGGTGTCCGAGCGCCTTGGCTGGACGCCGGTGTCCGGGCGCATCGACCTCATCAAATATTATTTCGAGCCCGTCACCGGCTTCATGCTGATCGATGCGCTGCTGTCGGGCCAGCCCGGCGCCTTCCGCTCCGCCCTGCACCATCTCGTCCTGCCCGGCATCGTGCTCGGCACCGTGCCGCTGGCGACGCTGGCGCGCATGACGCGCTCGTCGATACTGGAGGTGCTGAGCGAGGACTATGTCCGCACCGCCCGCGCCAAGGGGCTGAGCCCCTTCCGCGTCGTCGGCCTACACGCCCTGCGCAACGCGCTGATCCCGGTCGTCACCATCATCGGCCTGCAGGTCGGCTCGCTGATGGCCGGCGCCGTGCTCACCG
>JBMOJG010000279.1:0-5078 GCA_049316925.1 Alsobacter sp.
TGAAGATCATTGCGGCGATCCTGGAACAGCCGGTCATCGAGAAGATCCTTACGCACTTGGGTCTGCAGGCGCGTGCGCCGCCTCGTGCGCCGGCTCGTGCGCCGGCTCGCGGCCAGGCGCTGCAGGCCGAGCCCGGACACCAACAGTCCGGTGGACTGTTGGTGCCTGGCGAGGGGCCGGGCCGCTGGCCCGGCGCGGCCTGCAAGGCCACGCTGCAGCCTGAAGCGGCCTGAGCACGCGGACCCCATCGGAGTCGCCGTCGTCGTCGGCCATGGTGGTCGAACCCTCCTCTTCGACCAACACCCCCCGACGGGTGAGCAGCTTCATCAATCGGCTGATGATCTTGTGCAACACCGTCTGCAGCGCTGCGTCGGTCGGCGCTGGTACTTCGACGAATTCCGGTGCGCCGTCAGTGCCGCGCCGGCACACGCCATCCAACACCCGGCACTGAAGGTGGACGTAGAGCTTGGCGGCCGAGCCAAAGCGTTGGATCAGCGTGACGGCGCCGCTGCTAGCCCGGGCATGGGTTGGTGCACACCCAGACACTGCACAAGACCCTGCGCAACCGCGCCCAGGCGCGGTCCGCCCACGACTCGCTGGTCAGGACTTCGCACTCGGGCCCGGTCGTGGTCACGGTGGGCGCATGTTTGTTCGTGGTCTGCGGAACGATCCGCGACTGCAGCTCGGCGGTCTGATCCCGCTGCGCAAGAAGATTGAAGTCCGTACGCAACAGCTTCCCGCCCGATTCCAACAACGCAAACTGCGCCGAGTCCAGCGCCTTGGGGTCGGCGTAGATGCCGGCACTCAGGATGTCTTGCGTGCCAATCAGGCTGCCGATGACGGACCAGTTCGACGGGCTCGAGGAGGTGTCCGTCGTCGAGCCGGCATCGTCGGTCGTCTCGTCCATCGCGACGGTGGCGTTACCGGCCAGCAGCGGGCCCAAGGTCCAGCTCACGCCCTCGGCCGGGTCGCTGGCTCCTTTGGCGGCAACGATGGCCAGGGTGTCGATGGCATGGTCCCTGGCACGCGAAGACACGAGCGCCGCCGGGCCGGCTGCAGGCGTCGCATCGGGCGACCGGCCGCCCCCGCCGCTGCGGCCCGGTTCACGCTGGGCCGCCAGGGCACGGTTCAAGGACCCGACGGCATCGGCGCGCGCAGGCTCCCGCTCGACCGCCGCCCTGTAGGCCGCCAGCGCTTTGCCGGCGTGCCCCTCGCGCTCGTGCACGGCGCCTTCCAGGAGGTGGCCGTTGGCGCGCTTCGGGCTGGCCTGCTGCAACTGCCGGGCGAAGGCGAGTGCATCGCCGGCACGGCCACTGCCTACCAGCAGCTCGACCAGCCGGGCTTGCAGGGCCCCCAGTTCAGGCGACAACTCGAGCGCACGCCTCAGGTGACTCTCGGCCTGCTTCAAGTCGCGCTGCGCGACCGCCATGTCCCCCATGCGGCTGAGGGGCACGGGCGACGACGGGTCCAGCGCCGCCGCACGCCGGAAGGTGCCCGAGGCCTGCTCGACGGCCCCGTTGGCGACCTGGGCCCGGCCCAGGCCGTCGAGCAGCGAGACGTCGCCCGAGATGACCGAAGTCGCCTCCTGCGCCGCCGCCAAGGCCTCGAGGCCCCGCTTGCCGACGAGGTGGAAGTCGACGAGCGCACCCCGGAGCCCGGAGTCCGTGGGGTTGGTCCGGATCGCGGCGGCCAGCGTGTCCTTCAACACCTCCGCCGATGCGCCGTTCGCGGCGAGCAGGCGGTACAGCGCCAGCGCCGCCGCGGCGTTGCGGGGATCGGCCTTGGCAGCCGCCCGCACACGCTCGATCGCCTGGTCGGGCTGCTTCTGCAGCATGTCGATCTGCGCCAGCGCGACGATGGCGGCGAAGTGCCGGGGGTCCAGTTCCAGTGCCTGCTCCAGTGCCCGGCGCGCCTGCGGGAAGCTCCGCTGGACGGCATGCACGCGGCCCTTCATCTCGTGCAGCACGACGTCCCTGGGTGCCTTCGCGAGCGCCTTGTCGATGGCTGCCAGGGCCGACTCCCACTGCCGCCGCGCCAGCAGGAAGCTGGCGAGCACGCGGTCGGGTTCGGTGTCGCTGGCGCTGGCCGAGAGCGCCTGCAACTCGGCGAGCCCGCGTTCGGCGCCCTGGGTGGACCGCAGCGTGGCGAGGGCTCGCACCATGCGGGCGTCGCGGTCGCCCGGGGACTGCTCCAGCGCCCGGGCCAGCAGCCGCTCGGCGGCCGGCAGATCGTCACGGGCCAACGCAGCGCGACCGGCGAGGATCAGGGTCGGGGTGTCGACACCGGGCTGGGCAATCAGGTCGGCGAGCGCCGCCGACGCCGCCTGGGGTTGCCCCAGCCTCAGGTTCACCAGGGCCAGGTGGCGCCGGACGCCCGCGTTCTCGGGCTCCATCTGCGAAGCCTTGCGCAGGTGAGACCGCGCGAGCAGCAGGGATCCGGCCTGCGACTCGACTACGCCCGCCAGGTGCAGCAGGCCGACGCTGTCGGGCGCCGCCTGCAGCAGCTTCAGCGCGAGTTCCCGGGCCTGCCCCGCCTGACCTTCGCTGAGCAGGACCTGCGCCTCGGTGAACGTCGTCACGGGGCTGCCCGGGCGGGCTTGCCGCATGCGCTCCAGTTCCGTCCGTGCCGCCGCCGTGTCCTTGTTCAGCATATGCTGCCGGATCAGGTGTACGCGGGCATCGACCAGGAAAGGATTGGCCTCCAGCGCCTGCCTGAAGCTCGCCGCTGCCGCCGCGCCTTCGCCCCTCATGCGCTGGATCTCGCCGCGCAGCTGAAGCGCCTCGGCGTCCCGGGGCTGGCGGCCGACGAGCTCGTCGACGATCGCCTGCGCCGCCGCGGCCTCGCCCTTCATGCCGAGGACGCGGGCCTTCAGGCGGAGTGCATCGGGTTGCTGCGGATCGAGCTGAAGAGCCTGCTCCAGGCTCTGCTGCTGCCTGGCCGGGTCTCGCAGCATCCACCAGGCCTCGGCCGTGGCGGCCGCGAGCGCCGAAGCCGCCTTCGGATCGCGCAGGGGCGGGTTGGCCAGCCCCCGGGTCACGGCCTCCGGTTGGCCGGCCAGGAGGTGGGCCCGCGCGAGGGCGGGAATCACTTGCTCACGGTCCTGGCCCAGGTCGACGGCCTTGCGCAGGTCCTGAATCGCTGCCACACCATCCCTCGACTGCAGCAGCGCAGACCCCAGCCGCCAGCGCAGCTCCGGCGAGTCCTGCCCTTGCGCGAGCGCAGCCTTGGCCGCCACGACCGCCGCGGACTGGTCCCCTTTGGCGGCGAGGTCGGCGGCCTGCTTCGGGAAGTCGTCGGTGGCCGACTTGCCGCACGCGACCAGCGCTGCGGCCACAGCCAGCACGGCGATGTGAGCCAGGGGTGTCCTCAAGACAGCCGCCTTCGCATGGGCAAGGGTTCTCCCGGGGTGAATGGGCCGGTCGCATCGGCGCCGCTGCGGGGCACCTGCATGAGCCATGTCGCTGCCGATGCGGGTGATGCAATGCCTCTGTGCCGACCGGAGCCGATCTTCCCCCATTTCCGAAGCCCGCACGCAGGCAAAGCCGACAATTGTTGCCGGCCTGGTGAAGTGCAAGCGGGTTTCGCGGCCCCGGCCATCGCACGAGAGCCCGACGAAGCGCGCGCAGCGCGGCCGAGAACTGCGGCGGCTGCGCCTCGATGCGGATCACCGCGTACCAGGCCGCGAGAACGGCGATGTCGTCGTCGGTCAGGCCCCGGGCCATGATGTGCATCACCTTGTGGCGGCGCGCGTCGCTGCGGTAGGCACGCAGCGGCGCCGCCAGGTGGCACGCCGCCGGAAGGCCTGCCAGGGGTCAGGGGGCGCTGTAGGTCACGCGGCAGATGGCACAGGCGAAGTCGCCGCTGATGAGCGTCGAACCGTCCTTGATCACGGCCACGTCGACGGACCGGCCGCGATGGACGCCGTTGCCGTCCATCCAGCCCTCGGCGAAGTCCTCCGACTGGAACGCGGTGCCCTCGGCCTTGAGCGCGACGAAGTTGTTCAGCGCGCCGCTGGCCTTGGTGCGGTTCCATGAGCCGTAGCTGGCGACGAAGATGCCGCCGCGGTAGCGGTCGGGGAACATGCTGCCCGCGTAGAAGGCCATACCCAGCAGCGCCTGGTGGGCGGGGAAGTTCACCTGCCGGCGGGATCATGCAGGCCGGCGCGGGCAGGTCCTTCAGGTCGGGCGCGGCCGAGCTGCCGGAGATGGTGACGCCGCCGTTCGTCCAAGGGAAACCGAAATGGTGGCCACGGGTGGTGGAGCGGTTCAGCTCGCCCGGCGGGATGTCGTCACCCGTGCCGTCGACCTAGGTTTCGGTCCACCACAGACTGCCGTCCTTCGGGTTGAAGTCCTGGCCCACCGAGTTGCGCACGCCGAGCGCGAACACCTCGCGCTTACTGCCGTCGAAGGGGGGTTCAGGCGGATGCTGCCGCCAATGCCGATCTCGTCGTAGAGCTTGACCTTGTTGCGCGGCTGCACGTTGAAGGGCTGACCGAGGCTAACGCAGCGCATGCCGGCGGAGCCGACGTCGCAGACGCGGGCGCCGTGGGTAAAGCTCTCCTCCTCGGGCAGGATCAGCTTGCCCTGCGGCACGACCTCGATCACCGCAACCTCCGGGCCCTCGTCGAAGAACTCGGCGGCGGAGAAGTTCAACACGCGGTTGTGTTCGACGACGATCAGGAAGCCGTCGCGCGTCCAGCACACGCCGTTGGGATTATTGAACTCAAGGCTCGGCGCGAGGCTCTTCACCTCGTCGGCCACGCCGTCGGCGTTGCGCCCGGTCTGCGGCACCACCGGGATGTTCAGGTCTGTGGTGGCGACCTTGAACTGCTTGAGCTTGTCCAGGTTGCCCTGGGCGGCCGCGCTCAAGCTGGCGGCGGAGCGAAGGCGCAGTGGAGTTGGCGCAGTCCGATACAGCCGCTGCGCACCACAGCCCCAAATTGATGCACCCGGCGACCGACTGGCGTGCCCATGGAGACCGCCGCCACGAGCCCATCCGACCCGCTTGGTCGCCCGGCGAGAGACCTTCAGATGATGTTGGCCTCGACCAGCCGCCGCCCGTCCAGCAACCGCTGCGGG
>JBMOJG010000280.1:0-5068 GCA_049316925.1 Alsobacter sp.
CGCTCAGTCTCGGGACGGAGCACCCGGTCGTACGCCTGCAGTCGCTCGACGTAGCCGTCCATGTCCAGAGCGCCGCCGCTGTCAGTCACGTAGACGCACGTGGCACCGTAGCTCTCCATCAGCTTCGCTTGGTGGGCCAGCGCGTCGGGCGGCGTCATGTGGCTCATCATCAGGAAACCCACGGTGTCCATGCCGAGATCGCGCGCCGCGATGATGTGTTGGCGGGAGACATCGGCCTCGGTGCAATGGGTGGCGATCCTTACGGAGCGCACGCCGAGCCTGAAGGCCTGCTTCAAATCTTCGATCGTGCCGATGCCGGGCAGTAGGAGGGTGGTAAGGCGGGCGTGCCTGACCACATCCGCCGCCGCCTCGATCCACTCCCAGTCCGTATGCGCGCCGAAGCCATAGTTGAAAGTCGAGCCGTTCAGGCCATCGCCGTGGGCGACCTCGATCGCGTCAACCCTCGCCTCGTCAAGCGCTCGGGCGATCCTTCGCACATCGTCCAGACCATACTGATGGCGGATGGCGTGCATGCCGTCGCGAAGCGTGACGTCCTGGATGTAGAGCTTTTGCTGGGTGGGATCGAACGGCATCAGGCGGCCGCCTTTGCAAGTTTCCGGCGTGCGATCTTTTCGGCGGTCCTGAGCGCGGCCGAAGTCATGATGTCGAGATTGCCGGCGTAGGCAGGCAGATAGTGCGCGGCGCCTTCCACTTCGAGGAAAACGCTGGTCTTGACGCCCTCGAACACGCCGTCACCCGGAATTTTCACCGGATTATTGGAGCCGAAGCGCTCGAACTGGACCTTCTGTTTCAGGCGATAACCCGGGACATAGGCGTTCACACTCGCAACCATGTCCTCTACCGCTTTGGTGATTGCTGTTTCGTCGGCCCCCGAGGACAGCACGAACACCGTGTCGCGCATGATCATCGGCGGCTCCGCAGGGTTCAGCACGATGATCGCCTTCCCCGCAGCGGCGCCGCCGACCGACATGATCGCCTGCGACGTCGTTTCGGTGAACTCGTCGATGTTGGCGCGCGTGCCAGGGCCTGCGCTCCTGGAGGCGATAGAGGCTACGATCTCCGCATAGTGCACGGTCGCAATGGCGGAGATAGCCGCCACGATCGGGATGGTCGCCTGGCCGCCGCAGGTCACCATGTTGACGTTGGGCGCATCAAGATGATCATCGCCGTTGACGACGGGCACGACAAACGGGCCGATGGCGGCCGGGGTCAGATCGACAATGATCTTGCCAGCTGCGGCGGCGAGCTCGCTATGACGCTTGTGTGCGCTGGCGGAAGTCGCGTCGAACACAATTCCTATCTCTGACCAGACGGGCATTGTCATCAGCCCGTCAAATCCTTCGCAGGTCGTGGCTATGCCCATACGTTCGGCGCGCTTGAGGCCATCTGAGTCCGGATCGATCCCGACAAACGCGACCATCTCCAACACCTCGGACATGCGTATCACCTTGATCATCAGGTCCGTGCCGATGTTGCCGGAGCCGACGATGGCGACCTTGATCCGCGCGCCCATGATCAGTCCGCCACGGAAAAACTGACGCGGCCGAGACCACCGATCTGCGCCACCATGCGGTCACCGGCCTTGATTGCGACCATGGGGCCGAGCGCGCCAGTCAGCAGGATGTCGCCCGCCTTCAGGGCCTCTCCGCGGCGGACAAGCGTATTCGCCAGCCATGCGGCGGCGTTGAGGGGATGGCCAAGGCAGGCCGCGCCCGACCCCACCGAGACCACCGCGCCGTTCTGCTCAAGCGCCATGCCGCAGGTGTAGAGATCCAGACCCTTGAGTGACTTTCGTTCCGCGCCAAGGACGAAGAAGGCCGAGGAACCGTTGTCAGCGACGGTGTCGGCAAACGTGATCTTCCAGTCGGCGATGCGGCTGTCGACGATCTCGATGGCGGCTATCGCGCAGTCGGCGGCGGCGAGTAGATCGTCCGCAGTGACATCGGTTTGCGCAAGGTCCCGGCCCATGATCAGTGCGACCTCGGCCTCGGCCTTTGGCTGGATGACGGTCGACGCGTTGAGCACGCCAGAATCGGGGAGTTCCATATCGGCAAACAGCACGCCGAAGTCCGGTCGATCGACGCCGAGTTGTGTCTGAACAGCGCTGGAGGTCAGGCCAATTTTGCGGCCCACGATGCGGCGCCCCTCTGCCTGCCACGCCATCGTATTGATGTACTGCACGGCATAAGCGCCGTCGGTATCGGTTGGCTCCAGGCCGTCGCGCAGAGGCGGCACGACGCCGCCAGCATAGGCTTGTCGCAGCCTCCTAGCCAAGTCGTCATGGCTCACAGTCATGTTGGTTATCTCGTCTTCGCGTCGTGTTGTGACGACTTTGCCGCCGACCCATCCACATCCGCAATTTACGCAGACGCGTTTCTCTCACAATATGAGCAAATGGATGGGGCCAGACCTGACGGCGTGGCGGCGATCAAGAAGAGCCTTGATGTCTTGAGCCGCATTCTTGAGGATCGCGGGGAGACGGCCCTGTCGGACTTGGCGAGCGCGCTTGGTGTGCCACCTTCGACCACCCAGCGCATTGTTGGCGTGTTCGTCTCTCGCGGGTTTCTCACGCGGATCGGGCCCGGGCGATATGTAGAGGGGCCGGAACTGATCAAACTCGTGGCGGCGAGAGACCCGAACGAAGCCTTGATGCTTTCGGCGCGGCCGTTGATCAAGCGGCTTGCAAATTCAATCTCGACCACAGTTCACTTGGGCGTTCTGGATAGTGGAATGGTCACCTATCTCGTGAAAGAGCACGGCGGCGGCGCGCCGGTTCTGACCCGGGAGCTATATCAACTCGAAGCCTACTGCTCCGGGATTGGCAAGGTATTGCTCGCCCATCTGTCGGCTGGTGCTCAGGCCGAATACTTGGCGTCTGGTCCGTTCGTGGCTCTGACGTCACGCACAGCGACCGATCCTGAGGTGCTGCGGCGTCTGCTCAGCGAAGCGCGCGGGCAAGGCTACGCTATCGACAACGCGGAAGTGCAGGAAGATCTTCACTGTCTTGCAGTTCCGGTGTTTGGCGTTGGTGGGGAAGTGATCGCAGCACTGTCCGCGTCCTTCCGCTCTGACGAACCGGTGGATCTCACACTGTTGGGGCAGCTTCGGCAATGTGCCGCACGGATAGGGCGCAGGCTAGGCGCTAAGTTCTGAAATGGTTGGCCAAAAGAGCAACGGCATCCCGTTTGGATTGAAGGGGCGAGCCTCAAGGCAGTACTGATCCTCCCTCGTTTCAGTGGACACCCATGCTAGCTTTTCGGAGCTGGAGAGGAGTGTCTGATGAGTGTTCAACGCCGGGTGTTTCCGGAATCGTTCAAGCGGGAGGCCGTTGATCGGGTCGCCAACAGCGGGCTGAGTGCCGGCGCAGTGGCCAGGGAACTGGGGCTGCACGAGACGGTGCTCCGTCGATGGATGACGCAGTTCGGGACGCAGGCGACGGGGGCGTCGCGGCGATCCACAACGCAGGCGTCGTCCCCGTCGCCGTCGGATTTGGCCGCGGAGGTTGCCCGGCTACGGCGGGAGAACGGGCAACTGCGGATGGAGCGGGACATCCTAAAAAAAGCCGCGCTCATCTTCGGAGCGGCCTCCCGGTGAAGTTCGGGTTCGTTGATGGGCATCGTCAGGTCTGGCCGGTTCGCGTGATGTGCGCGGTCCTGGGTTTGTCGGCCAGCGGCTACTACGCCTGGCGCGGTCGCCCCGAGAGCCAGCGGTCTGTCGCCAACCGCGCTCTGACCGAGTATATCCGGCTGATCCATGCCGAGAGCAGCGGCTGCTAAGGCTCGCCTCGCGTCCACGCCACCCTGCGGCGGCATGGCCGTCGGGTCGGTCGGTCCCGCGTGGAGCGGTTGATGCGCCGCGCTGGCCTGCGGGGCCTGGCCGCTCTGCCGCGACGGGCCAGGACGACCGACAGCCGTCATGGCTATCCCATCGCTCCCAACAGGCTGGCCCGCAACTTCCAGGCGGCGGCCCCCAATCAGATCTGGCTCGCCGACCTCACCTACATCCCGACCGGCGAAGGCTGGCTCTACCTCGCCGCCATCCTCGACATGCACACGCGCAAGATCGTGGGCTGGTCCATGCGTCAGACCCTGCACACCGAGATCGCACTCGACGCCCTCAACATGGCCGTCGAGCGTCAGCGGCCCGCGCCCGGCCTGATCCACCACTCCGACCGCGGGATCCAGTATGCCGCCGAGGCTTATCGCTCCGCCCTGGCCCGATCGGGCATCACCCCGTCCATGAGCCGCAAGGGCGACTGCTGGGACAATGCGCCCATGGAGAGCTTCTTCCACACCCTCAAAACCGAGCGTGTCCATCACCGCATCTACGCCACCCGTGACCAGGCGCGGCGAGACCTGTTCGGATACATCGAGGGCTTCTACAATCCCCGTCGCCTGCACTCGTCACTGGGCTATATCAGCCCCGCCGAGGCCGAACGCAGAGCGGCTTAACCCCGTCCACTTTTGCGGGGGAAGATCACCCCACCTTGACGAGGTTGTTGGCCGTTAGATGGGTCAGCTTGTTTGTCGGCACCGGCTCACTCCTTGTTTTGATGGGGGCAGGAGCGGTCCACATTCTGGTCCACATTTCGGAACCAGCTGGACGCAACAGCTCTTGACCGCCATCGACAGATGATGAGCGAGTTTACGACACAAGCGACTGAAAGTATTGGAGTCTTAGTTCCGACTTAAGCCGCTATCAGCAGGCCTCAACAGGGGTGTTGGCGGACAGGGTGGGATTCGAACCCACGGTAGGCTTTCACCTACGGCGGTTTTCAAGACCGCTGCCTTAAACCACTCGGCCACCTGTCCGTGTTCCGCGAGCGGAATGGCCGCATAGCGCCAAACCGAGCATTAACCAAAGGGGAAATGTCTTTGGCCATGCTGAAATCCTTCAGGGGCGCGGCCATGGCGGGACATCTTCACAGGAAAGCGCTTCGAGCCACCCTGGTGGCCGCGCTGTTGTCGCTGGTGGCTGCCTGCGCCGGTGTGACCCGGCCTGAGGCGCCGCGCCTGCCCGTCGTCACGGATCCGGCCCCCATCGTTTC
>JBMOJG010000281.1:0-5062 GCA_049316925.1 Alsobacter sp.
GCGGGAGTTCCGCGAGGGCCGGCGTGCCGCCACCGTGATGGACCGGATCGCCCGCGGCTTCTCCGAGGACGAGGCCCGCGCCATCGCCGCCGCCGTGGTCGTTGCGCCTGAGGCCAAGGCGCCATGAGCGCAGACAACGCGATCATCGGCACGGACAGCGCTGCTCTCCCAGGCGGCAATGTCCCGGTGTCCGGACGACGGTCTGGCACGTCCCGCCGTGCCGTCCTCGCCGGACTGGCCTCGGTCCTGGCCGCGCCGCGGGTGCTGGCGCAGGTCCCGGCCCGGGTGGTGGTGGTGGGCGGTGGCTTTGCCGGCGCCACCTGCGCCCGCGTCCTGGCCCGCGCCGGGCTGGACGTCACGTTGGTCGAGCCGTCCGCCGCCTACACCGCCTGCCCGATGAGCAACGCCGTGCTGGCTGGCCTGCGCCCGCTGGCCGGGCAGGTGTTCAGCTATGCGGCGCTGCGCGACGAGGGCATCACCATCGTGGCGCAGGACGCTGCCGAGGTCGACGCGGCGACCCGGACGGTGCGGCTCAACGACGGCACCGTGCTGCCGTTCGACCGGGCCGTCCTCGCCCCCGGCATTGCCTTCCGGTACGACGCCATCCGCGGCTATTCGGCCGAGGTCGCCAACCTGATGCCGCATGCCTGGCGGGCCGGGGCCCAGACGGCGCTGCTGCACCGCCAGCTCGCCGCGATGGACGACGGCGGCACGGTGGTGATGAGCGTTCCCGCCAATCCCTACCGCTGCCCGCCCGGCCCCTATGAGCGGGCGAGCCTGATCGCCTGGTACCTGAAGGAGCGCAAGCCGCGCTCCAAGCTGATCATCCTCGATGCCAAGGACCAGTTCTCCAAGCAGCGCCTGTTCGTCGCTGCCTGGAAACAGCTTTACGGCGACCGGCTGGAATGGGTCGGCCAGTCCGGTGGCGGCACCGTCACCGAGGTGCTGCCCGGCGAGCGCACGCTCGTCACTGAGTTCGGCCGTTTCCGCGCCGACGTCGCCAATGTCATTCCGCCCCAGAGTGCCGCCTCGATCGCCCGAGACAGCGGCGCGGCTGATGCAACGGGCTGGTGCCCGGTGAACCCGGCGACCTTCGAGAGCCGGCTGCTGCCCAACGTCCATGTCATCGGCGATGCCGCCGTGATGGGCGCCATGCCGAAATCCGCCTTCGCGGCCAATGCCCAGGCCAAGGTCTGCGGCGAGGTCGTGGCGATGCTGCTGCGCGGCGAGACACCGCCAACGCCCAAGCTCGTCAACACCTGCTACAGCCTCGTCGCGCCCGGCTACGCCATTTCGGTTGCCGGCGTGTATGCGCCGCGCAACGGCGTGCTGGCGGATGTCGAGGGCGCCGGCGGCACCAGCGCGCTCGACGCCCCCGCATCGGTCCGGGCCGCCGAGGCCGGCTATGCCGACGCCTGGTTCGACACCATCATCGCCGAGACCTTCGGCTGATGCGGGCAGCCCTCGACATGACGACCTGCAAGCTGACGGCCCTCCGAGTCACGGCTCTTCAGCTCGCGGCCCTGTCCATGGCCGGGCTGCCGCTGCTCGCCGCACCGGCGGCGCTGGGCCAGCCAGCCAAGGTGCCGGTCGCCCTGTCGGTCTCGGATTTTGTCATAGAAGGCGACACCATTGCGGCATCGCTCACCGGCCAGCCGGGCGATCCGGCCCGCGGCCGGGCCATCGTCGCCGACCGCCAGAAGGGCCTGTGCCTGCTCTGCCACGACGGGCCGATCCCGGAGCAGCGCTTCCGCGGCACGCTGGCACCCGGCCTCGCCGGCGCCGGCGCGCGCCTGACGACCGGCCAGCTGCGCCTGCGCCTCGTCGACGGCAAGCGTCTGAACCCTGACACGATCATGCCGTCCTATGGCGTGCCGTCCCCAGCCGCCCGCGTTGCGCCGGCGTTCCGCGGCCGGCCGCTGCTCGGCCCGGCCGAGATCGAGGACGTCGTCGCCTATCTGTCCACGCTGCAGGATCCTGCCGCCACGGAGAACCCATGACCGCTCCGCATTCGTCTACACTGCCGGTTGCCAGCCGCCGCACCGTTCTGGCGCTGGGCACAGGCGCCCTGGCATCGCTGGTGGTCCGCCCGGCCGCGGCGACGCCCGAGGCGCTGCGGGCCGCCATCGCCGAGTTTACAAAAGGCGCGACAGCGCAACCCGGCCGTGTCCGGCTCGACATCCCGCTGCTGGTCGAGAACGGCAATGCCGTGCCGCTCACGGTCCGCGTCGACAGCCCCATGACCGCTGAGGATCACGTGCGTCGCATCGCGGTCTTCAACGAGAAGAACCCGCAGCCCAATGTCGCGGTGTTCTACCTCAGCCCGCGCAGCGGCCGCGCGCAGGTGTCGACCCGCATCCGTCTGGGCGACAGCCAGATCATCGTCGCGGTGGCGGAACTCTCCGACGGCAGCCTGTGGAGCGCCCAGGCGGAGCTGATCGTCACCCTGCCGTCCTGCGCGGAGGATTGAGCGATGGCCCGTCCACTCGTCAACGTTCCCGCCCGCGCCCGCCCCGGCGAGATCATCGAGATCAAGGCGCTGATCGCCCACCCGATGGAGACCGGCTTTCGCACCGGGCCGGACGGGGCGCTGGTGCCGCGCGACATCATCCACCGCTTCCTGTGCACCTGGAACGGCCAGGAGGTGTTCTCGGCCGATCTCTTCCCGGCGATTTCGGCCAATCCCTACCTGGCCTTCACGGTCGTCGCCACGCAGAGCGGCACCATCACGTTCCGGTGGATCGACGATCAGGGCGGGGCGCAGGTGCACAGCGTCGAGATCACCGTCGCATGAGGCTGGGCTGCAGGCCTGTCCCGGCCTTCATCGTCGCACTTATCCTGGCGGCGCTGGTCAGCAGCCCAGAGGCGGCCGACAGCCGCCGGTCCGGCTTCGACGACATGAGCCCCGGTACCCAGGCGATGCAGCGCGACGACACCGCCAATCCCGGCATGCTGTTCGTGGCCGAGGGCGAGGCGGCCTGGCAGGTGCCGGCCGGCCCGTCGGGGCGCAGCTGCGCCAGCTGCCACGGCCCCGGCGAGCGCATGCGCGGTGTTGCCGCCGCCTATCCGGCCTTTGATACCCAGAGTGGCGCGCCGGTTGACCTGCAGGGCCGCATCGCGCTGTGCCGCACCCGCCACCAGGTGGGCGATCCGCTGCCGCGCGAGGGCGAGGCGCTGCTCGCACTCGAGGCCTATGTGGCGCATCAGTCGCGCGGCTTGCCGCTGCGTCCGGTCGACGATCCGCGGTTGATGTCGGCACGCGACGAAGGCGCGGCGCTGTGGCGCCGCCGGCAGGGACAGCTCGACCTCTCCTGCGCCGCCTGCCACGACGACAATGCCGGGCGAAAGCTCGGCGCCAGCCTGATCCCCCAGGGGCATCCGACCGGCTATCCGGTCTACCGCCTGGAGTGGCAGGCCATGGGATCGCTGCAACGCCGCCTGCGCAACTGCATGATCGGCGTGCGCGCCGAGCCCTATCCGTATGGCGACACCGCCTTCGTGGCGCTGGAGCTCTATTTGCGCGACCGGGCAGCCGGAATGATCATCGAAACGCCGGCCGTCAGGCCTTGAGCAGAACCAGCCCGTGACCGGGGCTCAACCGCCGGGGACAGCTTCGACACGCGGCCGTGTCAGCGGGCCGCCTTGCTCGCCAGCCGGCTGGCATTCGCCCGCACCCGCCGCCGCACCGGCTGCGAGGCCGCGCTGGCCACATCGGCAAGGCCGTGCATCACGTCGGACGGCTTGCGGATCTCGCCGAAGGCGGCCTTCGTCCACATCAGCATGAGGGCCATGTTGACCGCGCCGGCGCTCTCGATGGCCGCTTCGACCTTCTCGGCCACCATCTGCTGGGCCTCGATCGCGGATGCGGTGTCGGGCTTGCCCCAGTTGCCGAACAGGATCGGCGACCGCATCGCAATCGTGAAAGCCGCGGCCATCGATGTCTCGGCGGCACTGAAGCCGAATTCAAAGGCGCGCGTACTGAAGGCTTGCATGGTCATTCCCGATTCGTGACGGATGACTCAAAAGGGTTTAATCTGCATTTGTCAAAATGTTCAGCCTTGTGCACCTGTTCCGCAGGTCTGCGTTGATCAGCCCGCAACGGTCGTGGGAGCTACCGCAGCCGGGCCGTTGGCGCTAAGAAACCTCTCCCGTTGTTCCGGAGACATGCCCGTGACTGCCCCGGCCCCCGATTGGCGACCCCGGCTCGTCCTCGCCTCGGCCTCGCCGCGGCGCCTTGCCCTGCTGCAGCAGATCGGCATCGAGCCCGACGCGCTGCTGCCGACGGATCTGGACGAAACGCCTCACCGCAACGAACGCCCGAAGGCGCTGGCCCGCCGTCTGGCGCGCGAGAAGGCGGAACGCGCCCGGGCCGTCGTGCGCGGTCGCGAGGAGCTCGCCGGCGCCTTCATCGTCGCTGCCGATACGGTTGTGGCGCGCGGCAACCGCATCCTGCCCAAGCCCGAGCATGTCGAGGAGGCGGCGCAGTGCCTGCGCCTGCTCTCCGGCCGGGGCCATCGGGTCTACACCGGCCTGTGCATCGTCACCCCCAAGGACGGGTTCCGCGAGCGCCTCGTCGAAACGCGGGTGTCGTTCAAGCACCTGTCGCGCGCCGACATGGACGCCTATCTCGCCTGCGGCGAGTGGCGCGGCAAGGCCGGCGGCTACGCGATCCAGGGACGGGCCGGCGGCTTCGTCGTCAAGCTGGTCGGCTCCTTTGCGAGCGTTGTCGGGCTGCCGCTGTACGAGACGCTGTCGATTCTCGGCGGCGAGGGCTATCCGGTCCAGGCGAGCTGGCTCAACAGCGTCTGACAACCCTGGCGGCACCGGGGTCGCCTCCCGGATCGGTCAGGCGTTTGGCGTGTCGGATCAGCCGGGTCTTTGCAGCGGCGCGCGGAAGTGCCATCGTGGACAGGTCTGGCGTGTCCGGACGGGGTGGAGAGCAGGCCGATGGATCGCAGGCAGTTCCTTGCGGGGGCAGGGGCATTGGTGGCAGCGCCCACCGTTGCGGCCGCCCAGGGCGTCAATGAGGCGGCCTTTTTCAATGGTACGGCGACCGACAACG
>JBMOJG010000282.1:0-5034 GCA_049316925.1 Alsobacter sp.
GGCTTTGGACAGCCCACCGTTCTGGTTGTGGCTGCAGCGTCGCGCAGCCGATGTGACACAATTATGGAGCCGCCGATCCGAGGCAAGTCACTTCACGGCCAAGCTTGCCTGCAGACTTCCACCGCGCCGGTCTGGCCGGGCAGGGCGGAGACCCGTTGACAGCGGGCAGGTCCTCCGGCATGCAGCCGCGATGATCCGGAAACTGACCCCGTCCGCGCCTGTGTGCGTGACTGTTGCGCGCCGCCCGCGACGATGACGGCTGTCGTCACCGCGCCATGCGCGCGGTGTCAGACGATGCAGGGCTGCGATTGAACGCGGCATAGGAACCAGACTGGACAGAACGGGCGCTTGAGCCCGGCCGGGCCGACCCTGCGGGGTAAGGACGGAATGGAGGATACGGCTATGGCAAAAATCTTCATCGATGGCGAGGCAGGCACCACCGGTCTTGGCATTCGCGAGCGGCTGAGCCGCATGGACGGCGTCACGCTGCTCGCCATCGACCCGGCACTGCGCAAGGACCCCGCCGCCCGCAAGGACCTGATGGCGCAGGCGGATGCGGTCGTGCTCTGCCTGCCCGACGAGGCCTCGAAGGAATCGGCCCGGCTGGCCGGCGAGCTCGGATCGGCCGCGCCGCGTCTGCTCGATGCCTCAACCGCCTTCCGCATCGCCGAGGGTTGGACCTACGGGTTCGCCGAGCTGGCGCCGGGGCAGGCCGATGCCATCCGGGCTGCCCGGCGCGTCTCCAATCCGGGCTGCTATCCCACCGGAGGCATTGCCCTGCTCCGTCCACTCGTCGATGCCGGCCTGCTGCCTGCCGACCACCCTGTCAGCGTCAACGCCGTGAGCGGCTATTCTGGCGGTGGCAAGAGCATGATCGAGGCTTATGAGGCCTGCACGGCTCCGGCCTTCGAGCTCTACGGGCTGGGCCTCGCGCACAAGCACCTGCCGGAGCTGCAGCGTTATGGCGGTCTTACCCGGCGGCCGATCTTCGTGCCCTCTGTCGGCAATTTCCGCCAGGGCATGCTGGTCAGCGTGCCGCTGCATCTGGACACGCTGCCCGGCCGCCCGGCCGTTGCCGATCTGCACGCCGCCCTTGCCGCCCGTTACGCCGGCAGCGACACCGTCAAGGTCATCCCGGCTGATGACGTGGATCTTGCCACCGGCAAGCTCGAGCCCGAGGCGCTCAACGACACCAACAGGCTGGAGCTTCGCATCTATGGCAGCGAGGCGCACCGGCAGGCGGTGCTTGTCGCCCGCCTCGACAATCTCGGCAAGGGCGCGTCCGGCGCAGCGGTGCAGAATCTGCGGCTGATGCTGGGCATGGATTGACGCGAAGGGAAGGGGCGCTGCCGCGGGCAGCGCCCCTGATGTGGAACCTCAGGCCCCGTAGGCGACGACCTTCTGGCTCTGCTCGCCCAGCCCGGCAATGCCGACCCGCATGGTGTCGCCAGCCTTGAGGAACTTCGGCGGCTTCATGCCGAGGCCGACGCCCGGCGGCGTTCCGGTGGTGATGACGTCGCCCGGATCCAGTTGCATGAAGCGGGAGATGTAGGCGATCAGGTGGGCGACGCCGAAGATCATGGTCTTCGACGAGCCATTCTGGACCTTCTTGCCGTTGAGCTCCAGCCACATGGCAAGGTCCTGCGGATCCTTGATCTCGTCAGGCGTGACCAGCCACGGGCCGATCGGCCCGAAGGTCGGCGCACTCTTGCCCTTCATCCACTGGCCGCCACGCTCGGCCTGGAACTCGCGCTCCGAGATGTCGTTGCAGATGCAGTAGCCAGCGATGTAGCCAAGCGCGTCCTTCTCCTCGACGTGAAGTGCCGTGCGGCCGATCACGACGGCCAACTCGACCTCCCAGTCGGTCTTCTTCGAGCCCTTGGGGATGACGATCGTGTCGTCAGGGCCCTGCACGCAGTTGGGCGCCTTGTTGAACAGGATCGGTTCGGCAGGGATCGCCGCACCGGTCTCGGCGGCATGGTCGGCAAAGTTCAACCCGACGGCGATGAAATTGCCCGGCCGCGCCACGCACGAGCCGAGCCGCGTTCCCTTGCGGACGGCCGGCAGACTCTTGGGGTCGATCTTCTTCAGCTTGGCAAGGTTGCGCGGATTGAGCGCGGCACCCGCGAAGTCGGCCACATGGGCGGAGAGATCACGGACGATGCCGTCGGCATCAACGATGCCGGGCTTCTCGGCGCCAGCCTTGCCGAATCGAACGAGTTTCATGGCGTTTCCTGCACAACACGGCCACTTGCGGACCACTCAATCGATTTTGTCGCCGCCGGCCGATTGCCGCAAGCGTGGCGCTCACAAGCAAGGCCTTGCCCAGGGTTTGCCCGGCGGCTGTTGCGGATTGGCAACGCTGACACACAAAGACACCATGCGCGCAAGCAACGGGCTGGAGAATTGCGGCCCCGGGTTGAGGACATAATGGTCCATCTGAAGACAGTTTCGATATGAACATTAGGGAATTGTCACAAAAAGACCCTCTTTCGCCGTTTTTTCGGCCCTTTCCGACCCTTTGGCGCTCGCAATCGGAGATCGCGGACAGCGTGCGGCGTCGGTCGTGGTCGCTTGCCAATCGGCCCGCACTGGTGAGTAAACTTCAGTCAACGGCCGCCGGTTCGTCGTGCGCGGCCCCTGCAGAAGACTCGAAGGGAACGTACCATGCGGCAACCGACACTCAGGATCCTTCTCGCCGGCGCAGTGTCAGCTGCCGCGGTGGTTGCGTGGTCCGGCGCGGCCCAGGCGGGTGGCTTCGCGTTGCGCGAGCAGAGTGCGGCGGGCCTTGGCATGGCCTTTGCCGGTGTCGGCGCCGGTTCGGCCGGTCTCGGCTCGATGTTCTGGAATCCGGCAATCCTGACCAAGGTTCCGGGCATCCAGTTCGAATCGGTGATTTCTGGCATTTTTCCTTACGCGAAGTTCAATGCCGGCCCCGGCTCCGCAGCGCGCTTCGATGGCCTGAGCACCGGTGATCTTGCTCAGGACGCCGCTCTGCCGGCCTCCTATTCCAGCATTCAGCTGAATGACAAGCTGTGGGTCGGCCTGGGACTGAACACCCCCTACGGTCTGACCACCAAGCCGAGCTCGGATTTCGGTGTCGGCCGCGGTTACGGCTTTTCCACGAGCGTCCTTTCGTTCGAGCTGACGCCCACCGTGGCCTACAAGATCAACGACATGATCTCGGTCGCGGCCGGCCTGCGGGTGATGCATTTCCAGACGACCTACAAGTCGTTCTTCAACGCTCCGACCGTCGGCCTGCCGGCATCGCAGAACCAGGCGTTCGGCATCGAGGGTGACTCGATGGGCTACGGCTTCACGCTTGGCGCAACGATCACGCCGTTTGCTGGCACCGAGATCGGCATCGGCTACCGTTCGGCGGTCGAGCAGGAGCTGAAGGGCACCTTCAACGGCCTGACCTTCAGCTTCCCGTTTAACGTTGCTCCGGCCACGGCACCGCTGCGCGCGGCCTTCCCGACCAGCCTGGTCAAGTCGAAGGTGGTGCTGCCCGAAACCATCACTGTGGGCATCAAGCAAACGATCAACGACAAGTTCTCGGTCTCGGCCGGCTTCGAATGGACGAACTGGAGCCGCGTCGGCTATCCGCGCGTCGTTCAGGAGTCGAATGGCAGCCTCTATCCGGGGACGCCGTTCCTGCCGCTCGGCTACAAGGACGGCTGGTACGCCTCCATCGGTGGCGAATACAAGATCGATCCGACCTGGACGGTCCGCGCCGGCCTCGCCTACGAGAAGTCGCCGATCGGCACCGAGACGCGCTCGCTGCGCCTGCCCGACAACGACCGCATCTGGGCGACGCTGGGCGCTAGCTACAACTTCAACCAGAAGCTCACGTTCGACATCGGCTACGCCCACATCTTCCCGGCAAATACGAACGTCGCGCTTGTCCCGGGCAATCCCGGCTACAGCACGACCTACGGGCCGCTGGTCGGCAAGGTCGATGCCCACGTCGACATTGTCAGTGTCGGCGTGAAGTTCCGCTGGGACGATCCCAGCAAGACCATCCCTGTCATCGCGAAGTTCTGACGCACCTCGACAGGCTGCGGACGAAGACGCCCGCAAAACCCTACCAGACGCAAAGGCTGGCAGCGATGCCGGCCTTTCTTTCGCGTGGGGAACTGCCAGGAGGGATGGGTCCTCAGGGGGAAGGGTTCTGCGGACCGTCAGGCCCGCACGCGCACATAGTCGCCGGGCGCATCGCCGAGCGTCTTGCGCCGCCCGCCCGGCTTGCGCGCCTTCACCTGGTCGGGCGCCTGGGCCGCAATCCATTGGATCCAATGCGGCCACCACGAGCCTGGCGTCTCGCTCGCCGCCGCCACCCAGTCCTCGAACCGGCCCTGCGGCGGGCCGCCGGTCCAGAACTGGTATTTCGGCTTGTCCGCCGGGTTCACCACCCCGGCGATGTGCCCGGACCCAGCCATCACATAGGTTACCGGCCCGCCGAAGCACTGCGATCCCACGAACACCGACCGTGCCGGCGCAATATGGTCCTCTTTCGCGGCCAGATTGTAGATGGGGATTGTCACCTTCCTCAGGTCAAGGGTGATGCCGCCGACCTCCATCTCGCCCTTGGCCAGCCGATTCTCCAGATAGCAGTTGCGCAGGTAGAAGGAGTGGTTGGCCGCCGGCATGCGGGTGCTGTCGGCGTTCCAGTACAGGAGGTCGAAGGGGAACGGCTCCTTGCCCTTCAGGTAGACATTGACGACATAGGGCCAGATCAGATCGTTCGGGCGCAGCATGTTGAAGGCCGACGCCATGCTCGAGCCCTCGAGATAGCCGCGCGCATACATCTTGTCCTCGATATGGCGCACCTGCGCCTCGTCGACGAACACAGCAAGGTCACCCGCATGGGTGAAGTCGACCTGCGTGGTGAAGAGCGTCGCGCTGGCGATGCGTGTGTCGGCCGCGGCCGCCATGTGGGCCAGCGCCACCGACAGCAAGGTCCCACCGACACAGTAGCCGATGGTGGTCACCTGCTCCTCGCCTGTCGCGCCCTTGACCGCATCGAGGGCGTCG
>JBMOJG010000283.1:0-5030 GCA_049316925.1 Alsobacter sp.
CGTATCGAGCCAGCAACTGAAACATTCCGGAACCCTCAAGCGCCTGCCACATAATCGTACAGTCCAGACTTTAAGATTTTGGCCACCTGAAGGTGCCTAATACGTCCGGCTAGATGATTGACGCGCGTTTACGTCCGCCGAGAAGGACCAGCGCATTGCCGGCGAGCACCAGGCACAACCCGGCGATGGCGGGCGCCGTCCACACATAGTTCTCGAACAGCGTCGAGGCGGCCAGCGCCACGACCGGGAACAGGACGGTCGCATAGGCGGCCCGCGCGGCACCGAGGCGGCGCAACAGTTCGAGATAGGCCGCAAATGCCACCACCGAGGACATCAGGGCCAGGTAGACGAGGCTGCCGAGGTAAGACGGCGCCAGATCGAGGGTGATCGGCAAGCCACGCAGCTTGGCATGGAGGGCCAGTCCTGCCGCCGCATAGGCCATGCCGAAGCCGCTGGCGACGCGCGCGGGCACGCGGTCGCGCTGCAGGCCGGTCGCTACCATGTTGCCGCAGGCGAACACCAGCGTGCCGGCCGCAGCCAGCGCCAGCCCCGTCACGGCAGCCCGGTCGAGGCCGTGCGCGGTGATCTCGGGCCCGAACATGACCGCCACGCCGGCCACCCCGACCAGACCGCCCGAGGCGACACGCGGCTCGGGCTTCTGGCGGAACAGCAGCGCGGCGAGCACGATGGTGACCGGCGACGCCATCGAGAACACGACGGCGAGCAGGCCGGAGGCGACATGCTGCCCGGCAAGATAGAACAGCACGAAATTCGTCGAGAACAGGGTGGCGCCGAGCAGGGCGAAACGCCCGTGCTGGCGCAGCGGCCAGGTGAAACGCTCACCCGCACAGAACGCCCACGCCATCATCACCGGCGCGGCCAGCACGAAGCGCCACATCACCGACACCTCCGGGGCGACGGCGCCCAGCTGGAAGTGAATGGCGATCCAGCTCGTCCCCCAGACCAGAACGGTGATGCCATAGAGAACGAGATCGCCGAACGCGCCTGCTCCTTCAGCCCCGCCCGCCTTGTTCGTCATGGGTCCCCCTGGGGAGAGGTCTACCCCGTTGCCGGCGGGTGCGGCAGGCCAACCGGCGAATGGGAGGGGTGCAGCCGGGTCCGGCCGCTTGCCCCGGGGACCATGGCCGTGGCACATCGCGGCAACCGGAGAGATGCCGTGACACATCCACCGTCCGCCGCACCGCAGCCCCGTTCCGTCCGCCTTGCAGGCGTCGCGATTCATGTCGCCGACGACAAGCCGACCTTCTGGGCGCGGGCCGAGGCCGGCGCCTGGGAGCCCGAGACGCTCGCCGCGCTGGCGGCTGCGACCGGGCCCGGCGTGGTCATGCTCGACATCGGCGCCTGGGTGGGGCCGACCGCTCTGTTCGCGGCGGCGCGTGGGGCACGCGTGCTGGCGGTCGAGGCCGACCCGGCGGCGCTGCGAGAGCTCAACGCCAACATCGCCGCCAATCCGGCCCTTGCTCCGCGAATCAGCGTGCTGGCGCGGGCCGCCGCGCCGGAACCTGGCCAGATCCGGATGGGGCCTGCCCGCAAGCCCGGGGATAGCATGTCGAGCATCATCCATGGCGGCCGGGATGGAGCCTGGGACGTCGAAGCGGCCACCCCGGCCGCGCTGATGACGGCGGTGGCCGCGCTCGGCGACGGCCCGCTGACGGTCAAGATCGACATCGAGGGCGGCGAATACGCCCTGCTGCCTCCCATCGTTGCAGCGCTGCCGGACCGTGCGACAACCCTGCTGTGCGCTTTCCACCCGCGCATCCTGGCTGCGGCCGGAGTGGATACGGACACCATCGCGGCGCTGACTGCAGGCTGTCTGCAGGCTCTCCAGGGCTGGTTCGTGCAGGTGCTGGGCGAAGAAGGCCCTTGCGAGGCGCTTTCAACCGTTTTGACGGCCCGGAATACGACCATTGCGTGCAGCCGGGCGGATCGGCGCCGATAGGACAAATACCAGGTGCAAAATTGATCGTGCGTCGACACGGGCGAGCGGCTATACTCCCCCTCAGTCCGGCGGTCCAATTGACGGCACGTCCGGAACGCGGACGTTCGGTGCGGCCTGGCGATAGGCCCACGGCGCCGGAGTGACCAGGCGGCGCGCGCGCATGGGAGTCCGTGTCTGATGTTTCTCGGCAAGCCGGGCGCTCAACCCGGGGCACGTCCGGCGGTTTCCGGCGGCAAACGTTCTCCCCGGGTCCTGATCTACAGCCACGACACATTCGGCCTTGGCCATCTGCGGCGATCCCGCGCGATTGCCAATGCGCTGGTGCGCGCCAATCCGGACACCTCGGTGGTGATCGTCTCGGGCTCGCCGGTGATCGGCAGCTTCGAGTTCGGCAACGGCGTCGATTTCGTCCGCGTGCCGGGCGTGGTGAAGCTGCCGAACGGCGACTACACCAGCCTGAACCTCAATCTGGAACTCGACGAGGCGGTGGCGCTGCGCGAGACGCTGATCCGCAACACCGCGGCGGTGCTGGAGCCGGACGTCATCATCGTCGACAAGGAACCCACGGGCTTTCGCGGCGAAATCATGCCGACGCTGGAAATCGCCAAGGCGCGCGGGGCGCGGCTGGTGCTGGGCATCCGCGACGTGATGGACGAGCCGGCGCTGCTGGTGCCCGAATGGGAGCGCAAGGGCGCCGCAGATGTGCTCGCGCGCTACTACGATGACGTCTGGATCTACGGACTGGCCAATTTCTACGAGCCGCTCGCCGCGCTCGACCTGCCAGACAGCGTGCGGGAGCGGTTCGTCTATACCGGCTACCTGCGGCGCGAACTGCCGGAAGAGCCGCATCTGACCCGCTATCCGAAGATCACACGCGGCCCGTTCGTGCTCGTCACCACCGGCGGCGGCGGCGATGGCACCGATCTGATCGACTGGGTGATATCGGCCTACGAGACCGACCAGGCGATCCCGATTCCGGCGCTTGTCGTGTTCGGCCCGTTCATCCCCCGCGAGGTGCGGCGCGGCTTCCTCGAGCGCATCTCGCGCCTCGACAAGGTCGATGCCATCAGCTTCGACGCCAAGCTCGAATATCTGATGCGCAAGGCGGCGGCAGTGGTTGCCATGGGCGGCTACAACACGTTTTGCGAAATTCTGTCGCTCGACAAGCCGGCGCTCATCGTGCCGCGCAAGGCGCCGCGCGCCGAGCAGGCGATCCGGGCGCAATGCGCCGAGCGCCTCGGCCTGCTGCGGCAGCTCGACGGCCTCGACGCGGTCAGCCCCGGCGAGCACGACCCCTACGCGATGGCCAACGCCATCCGGGCGTTGCGCGACCAGCCGCGCCCGTCGAGCGCAGTGGTTCCAGGCCTGCTCGACGGGCTCGACCGCATCAAGGCGATCACGACGCCGTGGATGGAGGCGGCCCGCCTCGGCCGGCCGGTCGCGCCGGTGGGCGTTGCCGCCGAATGACCGGACCGGCGCCGGCGGCGCCGCGGCGGGTGGCCGTGGTGGTCAAGGGCTATCCGCGGCTGTCAGAGACCTTCATCGCCCAGGAAATCCTGGCCCTGCAGCAGGCCGGCCTGGCGCTGGAGATCTGGGCGCTGCGCAGGCCGACCGACACCGCCGTCCATCCGCTGAACCGGGCGATCACGGCGCCGGTGGCCTACCTGCCCGAATATCTCTACCAGGAGCCGCTCCGCGTGCTGCGCGGCGCCTGGGCGGCGCTTGGCAACCCTAGGCTGCCCGCGCTGCTGCGGCTGTTCGTCCGCGACCTGCGCCGCGATTTCAGCCCGAACCGGGGTCGCCGGCTCGGGCAGGCGCTGGTGCTGGCGCGGGAGCTCGACACGGGGGTGGCCCATCTGCACGTGCATTACCTGCATACGCCGACCTCCGTCGTCCGCTATGCGGCGCTGCTCAGCGGCCGGGCGTTCAGCGTCTCGGCACACGCCAAGGACATCTGGACCACGCCGGACTGGGAAAAGCGCGAGAAGATCGCGGATGCGCGGTTCGGCGTCACCTGCACGCAAGCGGGACTGGCCGAGCTGGCCCGGCTGGCGCCGGCAGACGATCCCCGACGCGTGAGCCTCGTCTATCACGGGCTCGATCTCACACGGTTCCCTGCGCCGCCGGCGACTCGACCGGCGCGCGACGGCAGCGACCCGGCGGATCCGGTGTGGCTTCTCTCCGTCGGGCGGATGGTGGCCAAGAAGGGCTATGGCGACCTGCTGGACGCCTTGGCTGCGCTGCCGGCCGGGCTGCACTGGCGGCTCGTCCACATCGGCTCGGGCGAGCTCAAGGCGAGCCTGCGGGCAAAGGCGGCGGCCCTTGGTCTGCAGGAGCGGATCGACTGGCGCGGCGGGCAGGCCCAGGACGCGGTGGTGGCGGCGATGCGGGAGGCCGACCTGTTCGTGCTGCCCTGCCGCGAGGGCGACAAGGGCGACCGCGACGGGCTGCCCAACGTGCTGATGGAGGCCGCCACCCAGGCCCTGCCGCTGCTGTCGACGCGCTTTGCCGGCGTGCCGGAGTTCGTCCGCGACGATGTCGAGGGCCTGCTGGTGGCGCCGGCCGCACCGCTGGAGCTCGCCGCGGCGCTGGCCGGGATGATCCAGGATCCACCGTTGCGGAACCGTCTCGGCCAGGCGGCACGGCACCGGGTCGAGACGGCTTTCTCCTTCACTGCCGGGATCGACGGCCTGTCGGGACAGCTTCGAGCCGCCATCGGCCGGCCAGCGGGCGCGCAGCCCGGCAACAGGGCCGCGTGATGCGCGTGGTCTTCAGCGCGCCGCTGAAGCCGCCCGACCATCCCGACCCCTCGGGCGACCGCGAGATGGCGCGACTGCTGGTGGCGGCACTGCAGGCCGCCGGCGCGACCGTCGAGATCCCGTGCCGGATCCGCATGCTGGACCGCCGCGGCGACGCGGCGCTGACGGAACGGCTTGCTGCCGAGGCGATGGTGGCGGCCGAGCACTACCTCGACGCGTGCCGCAGCCGGCCGCCGCAGGAGCGGCCGCGCCAGGTGTTCTGCTACCACCTGCACTACAAGGCGCCGGACGTGTTCGGACCGCTTGTCGCG
>JBMOJG010000284.1:0-5022 GCA_049316925.1 Alsobacter sp.
GAAACGTCCCGATGGTGTCGGAGATCGCACCGCTGCTCATCGTGATCAAGCTCGAGCAGTTCGACTATGCGGGCGCTGCAGTGGTCGGCGTGCTGATGCTCGCTCTGTCCTTCGTCCTCATTCTCGGCCTCAACCTGTTTCACGCCAGGGTTCGCCGGAGTATCGGCGATGGTTGACACCGCCCTCGGCCGGCCCTCCGTGGCACGTCAATCGGCACGCGGCGAGAATCTGGTCGTTCGCGTCGTGCTGATCGGGATCGCTCTTGCATTCCTCGGCCTGATGCTGGTGCTGCCGCTCCTGAGCGTGTTCACCGAGGCCCTGCGCAAGGGGTGGGGCGCCTATGTGGCGGCGATACAGGAGCCAGACGCACGCTCTGCGATCCGCCTCACCCTGCTGGTGGCGGCCATCGCCGTCCCGTTCAACATCATTACCGGCGTTGCGGGGGCATGGGCCATCGCCCGCTTCGAGTTTCCTGGCCGCAACCTGCTGGTCACCCTGGTCGACCTGCCATTCTCGGTCTCGCCGGTGATCGTCGGCCTGGTCTATGTGCTGCTTTTTGGCGCACAGGGTGTGTTCGGCTCCTGGCTGGCAGCCAATGACGTGCAGATCATCTTTGCGGTCCCGGGACTTGTCCTGGCCACCATCTTCGTCACCTTCCCATTCGTCTGCCGCGAGATCCTGCCGATCATGCAGGCCCAGGGCTCGGCCGACGAGGAAGCAGCGCTGACGCTGGGCGCGAGCCCCTGGTGGATGTTCTTCACCATCACCCTGCCGAACATCCGCTGGGGCCTGCTCTATGGCGTGCTGCTTTGCAATGCGCGCGCCATGGGCGAATTCGGCGCCGTCTCCGTGGTGTCGGGGCGTATCCGCGGCATGACCACGACGATGCCGCTGCACATCGAGATTCTCTACAACGAGTACAATTCGGTGGCGGCCTTCGCCGTCGCCTCGCTGTTGGCGCTTCTGGCCCTGCTGACGTTGCTGGCCAAGGCGCTGCTGGAATGGCGCTACGCGGACGAACTCGCCGCAGCCCGACCCCTTTGACTCCCGGGAGCCAAGCCATGACCGTCGCCCTCTCGATCGAGAATCTCCGCAAGCGCTTCGACGGCTTTGAGGCGCTGCGCGGCGTCTCGCTGGACGTCGAGCCCGGCGAGCTGGTGGCGCTGCTGGGGCCGTCCGGCTCCGGCAAGACAACGCTGCTGCGCCTCGTGGCCGGGCTGGAGGTGGAGGATGCCGGCCGCATCCTGTTCGGGGATGTCGAGGCAAGCCAGCTCACGCTGCGTGATCGCCGGATCGGGTTCGTGTTCCAGCACTACGCGCTGTTCCGTCACATGACCGTGGAGGACAACATCGCCTACGGGCTGCGCGCCCGGCCGCGGCGCGAACGCCCGTCCGCCACCGAGATCCGCAACCGTGTCGGCACCCTGCTCGACCTCGTGCAACTTGGCGGCCTCGAGAAGCGCTTTCCGGCACAGCTGTCGGGCGGGCAGCGCCAGCGCGTCGCCTTGGCCCGCGCGCTGGCCATCGAGCCGCGGGTTTTGCTCCTCGACGAGCCCTTCGGCGCACTGGACGCCCAAGTGCGCAAGGACCTGCGACGGTGGCTGCGCGACCTGCATGCCCGGACCGGCCATACGACGCTGTTCGTGACCCACGACCAGGACGAGGCGCTGGAACTGGCGGACCGGGTGGCGATCCTCAACCGGGGCGCGATCGAGCAGGTCGGGACCCCCGACGATGTCTACGAGCGGCCGGCGACGTCCTTTGTGTGCGGCTTCCTCGGCGAGACCAACCGCCTGCCGGTAGAGTTCGCCGGGGGCCAGGCCTTCCTGCACGAGTGGCCGATTTACGGGACGCCGCACCTGAATTCTCCTGGCCCCGGGTCACTGTATGTCCGACCGCACGATCTGCGGGTCACCGAGAGCGGCACCGGCGGCCTGTCCGGCGTGGTGCTGTCGATCCGGCGCAATGCCGACCGGCGCCGGGCCAGCATCGCCGTTCCGGGGATCCCGGCCGCCATCGAGACGGACATTTCCGGCGGACTCGCTCCGGCGGTTGGCGAAAAGATCGGCCTGCGCATCACGCGCGCTCTGGCGTTCAGTGAAGCCCGGTGATGCCAGGGACGGACCGGCACTTGACTCGCGCGACACGCCTAGGGTCTCAGCGCACAGGGCATGGAACCCTTCCAAAAGGGAAGATCAGGGCGCAATCCTTCTCCAGTCGTCGCGAAATTTGAAAGTTTGCTCCCGTTGTCAGCGCCAAGTATTTGCGCAATGATCATCCCCATCAGCCAGTGCTGATCGCGGGATTTGCTGGAGCAGCTTGCACCGCGTCACCAAAGCTAAAAGCACCGCGAGTTGATCGTGGGCTCCGCAAGGAATGGTGACCCATGATGACTTCTTCCCTCACTCTCAGTGGCCCGCATTGCGGGCACTTTCAGACCTCCTGCCGCCGGTACACTGCCGCGGCTGGTCCGTGTCGACGCCGCGCCGATTGAGCCTCCCCTCTCTCGAAACGTGATGTCCACAGGAGCGCTGGTGCAGACCGGCGGCAGGAGAACCATGTCCACAGCCACCCACGCCACCCTCATCGAAATCCATGGCGATGCCGTCGGCATCGTCGCCCCTGCCCGCCGCGGCTTTGTCTTCTATGCAGCGGCGCAGCCCTTCTTCGCCATCGAGGGCCAGGTCTTTCGCAGTGCCCGCCACGCCGAGGCCGCTGCGCGACAGCTGCTGCGCAAGCGCGACGCAGCCGCTTTGGCTCGGTCCTAGGCCCTCTTCACCCCACATACGGAGCCCCACCATGAACCGTCGCACTCTGATCGCCATGGGCACTGGCCTGATTACCGCTGCCGCAATTTCCTCTGTCGCTGTCGCGCAGACAGCCCAGCCGCGAGAACTCCGCATCGGCTTTCAGAAAAATGGCCTTCTTCTCATCGCCAAGCAGCAGGGTCGGCTTGAAGCCCGTTTCAAGCCGCTGGGAATCGACGTGAAATGGGTCGAGTTCCAGTTCGGCCCGCCGCTCTTGGAAGCCCTCAATGTCGGCAGCATCGACTACGGCACCACCGGCGACGCGCCGCCGATTTTCGCGCAGGCTGCCAAGGCCAACCTTCTGTATGTCGCCGCGCAGGAGGCCGCGGGCTCGGGAGCGGCCATCCTGCTGCCCCCGAATTCGCCGATCCAGACCCTTGAGGACCTCAAGGGTAAGAAGATCGGCTTCGCCAAGGCGTCGAGTTCACACAACCTGACGATCGCGGCGATTGAAAAGGCTGGCATCGCCTACACCGACTTCACGCCGATCTATCTGCCCCCGGCAGACGCCCGCGCCGCTTTCGAGCGTGGGTCGCTCGACGCCTGGACGATCTGGGATCCCTACTTCGCCATCGCCGAAAAGCAGCCGGGCGTGCGCATCCTGTCGCTGTCCAAGGGCATCGTGGCGCAGAACTCCTATTTCCTCGCCAATCGCGATTTCACCGGCAAGCACCCACAGATCGTCGCCGCCGTCAACGAGGAGCTTGCCGCGGTCGCACGGTGGGCTGAGGCGAACCGCTTAGATGTTGCGCGCACCTTGGCGGAGGCGACCGGCCTCGACCTGCCATCATGGGAGCGCGCAACGGCACGCGCGGAGTTTGCCATCGGTCCGGTCACAGACCGGGTTGCCGCCGAACAGCAGCGTGTCGCGGACAGGTTCCTTCGCCTGGGCCTGATCCCGCGCCCGATCGTGGTGAAGGAGATCGTCTGGACGTGGTCCCCGAACAGCTGATGCCAGCAGGCCAGGACAAGGTTTGATCCCATGACAATCCATGACACTTCAAAGCCGCTCGACATCTTCTGGTTCATTCCAGTCAGCGGCGACGGGTCCTATCTCGGCACGACGCAGGGCCATCGGCCCGCCGATTTCGGCTATCTCAGGCAGATTGCGGAGGCGGCCGACCGGCTCGGATTTGGCGGCGTCCTGATCCCGACGGGCCGCGCCTGCGATGACCCTTGGATCACGGCGGCCGCCTTGGCGTCACACACCCGGAGGTTGCGGTTCCTGGTCGCTCTGCGTCCGGGGGTTGCCTCGCCCACCTATGTGGCGCGACAGGCGGCTGCACTTGATCGCATCAGCGGCGGGCGCTTCCTGGTGAATATCGTCAGCGGCGGGAACCCGTCGGAACTCGCCGGCGACGGGGTGTTCCTGTCGCATGACGAGCGCTACTCCCATGCCGGAGAATTCCTGCATGTCTATCGTGGCTTGCTCGATGGTCGGACTGTCGACTTCGACGGGCATCATGTGAAGGTCAAGGGCGCAAGGCTCGACTTTCCGCCCGTCCAGCAGCCGTCGCCGCCTGTGTGGTTCGGTGGCTCGTCGGATGCGGCGCTCGACGTAGCGGCCGAGCATGTCGACGTCTATCTGACCTGGGGCGAACCGCTCGACGATGTCGCCGCCAAGATCGCGGCGGTCCGGGCACGGGCGGCCGCCCGCGGCCGCACGGTCCGGTTCGGGCTGCGCATCCATCTGATCGTTCGCGAAACGGACGCCGAGGCGTGGGCGGCTGCGGATGCGCTCATCAAGCACCTGCCCGACGAGGCCATCGCTGCGGCACAGAAGAAGTTTGCCGAAGAATCGGATTCGATCGGCCAAAAGCGCATGAGCGCTTTGCATGGCGGCCATCGGGATCGCCTGGAGATCGCGCCGAACCTGTGGGCCGGCATCGGTTTGGTCCGCGGCGGGGCTGGAACCGCGCTGGTTGGCAGTCCGCAGACGGTTGCGACGCGACTGCGTGACTATCAGTCACTCGGCATCGAGACGGTGATCGCTTCCGGCTACCCGCATCTCGAGGAGGCCTACAAGATCGCCGAACTGCTGTTTCCAGCACTCGGCATCGGCAATTTGGGCCAGTCGGGACACCGCACCCAGGTCGGCGAGTTCGGCGTCAGCGGCACCGGCGCCCGCGTCGCCGTCGCGGCCTCGTGAGGTCCGCGATGACCGATGCTCTTCATCTCGCGACGCCGGCCCTCGGTGGGGGAGCGCGCACTCGCC
>JBMOJG010000285.1:0-4998 GCA_049316925.1 Alsobacter sp.
ATCCGCGCCGGGCCGGCAGCCGTCTCGCTCCGCCCTTCCCGGCCCTGGCCATTGCGTCGGGACGGCGAGCCGTCGCCAGCCTGGCGACGCTGCGCGAGGCCTCCGATGGCAAATGCTTCACCGTCTACCTGAAGGATCCGCGCACCGGCACCGGCACCGGCGCCGCGGACCTGATCTGGGTGCCGGACCATGATCCGCTGCGCGGCGCCAACGTGGTCCACACCTTGACGTCGCCGCACCGCATCACCCAGGCGAGGCTCGCCGCCGCCCGCGCAGCGCCACCGTCCGCGCTGGCCGCCCTGGAGGCGCCACGCGTCGCCTTGCTGCTCGGCGGCGACAGCCGCAACCACCGCTTGTCCGGCGACGACATCGTCCGGCTGACCGCCCAGGTGGCGGCGCTGGCCCAGTCCGGCGCCAGCCTGATGGTGACGGCCTCGCGCCGCACCCCGTCCGGCCTGGCCGAGGGCGTGCGCGCCATTGTCCGCAACAAGGGCGGGGTGATGTGGGTCGGCACCGGCGACAACCCCTATGTGGCCATGCTCGCACTGGCCGACGCGGTCGTGGTCACGGCCGACAGCGTCAACATGGTGGGCGAGGCCTGCGCCACCGGCCGGCCCGTGCTGCTGTTCGAGCCCTCCCCCAGGCGCGATGCGCCGCGGATCCGCCGCTTCATCAACGGCCTTGTGGACGCCGGAGCTGTGCGTTTGTTTCAAGGGCGACTTGAAAGCTATGCATATGAAGCCTTAGATTCCACTCCGGCCATTGCCGCAGCCGTGGCAGATGCCTATGTGCGACGTCTCAACATGGCGCCGGTATCCTCCGCCTGAGACGCCCCAACACCGAGAGCCGCAATGTCCAGTCTTCATGCAAAGCTCGCGATTGTCGGCTCGGGACCCGCCGGCTACACGGCGGCGATCTATGCCGCCCGGGCGATGCTGGAGCCGGTGATGATCTCCGGGTTCCAGCCCGGCGGCCAGTTGATGATCACCACGGACGTGGAGAACTACCCGGGCTTCGCAGACGTCATCCAGGGCCCCTGGCTGATGGAGCAGATGCAGAGGCAGGCGGTCCATGTCGGCACCAAGATGATCTCCGACCATATCGTCAAGGCGGAGCTGGGCATGCGGCCGTTTCGCCTGACAGGCGACAGCGGCACAACCTACACCTGCGATGCGCTGATCATCGCGACCGGCGCCCAGGCCCAGTGGCTGGGCCTGCCGTCCGAACAGGCCTTCATGGGCGGCGGCGTCTCAGCCTGCGCCACCTGCGACGGCTTCTTCTTCCGCAACAAGGAGGTCGTCGTAGTCGGTGGCGGCAACACCGCGGTCGAGGAGGCGCTGTACCTGGCCAACATCGCCTCCAGGGTCACCGTCGTCCACCGCCGCGATACGTTCCGGGCCGAGCGCATCCTGCAGCAGCGCCTGCTGGCCAACCCCAAGGTCACGGTGGCGTGGAACAGCGAGATCGCCGAGATCTGCGGCACGCAGGACCCGCCGGTCGTCACCCATGTGCGGCTGCGCGACACCAAGACTGGGGCGCTGCGCGAGCTGCGGACCGATGGCGTGTTCGTCGCCATCGGCCACAAGCCGGCGACCGGTTTGTTCGTCGGCCAGGTGGCGATGCGCCCGTCGGGATATATCGAGACCACGCCCGGCCACACCACCACCAACATTCCCGGGGTCTTCGCTGCCGGCGACGTCACCGACGAGACCTACCGCCAGGCGGTCACTGCCGCCGGGCTCGGGTGCATGGCCGCACTCGAGGCGGAACGCTTCCTGGCTGGCCATGCCGGCAACCTGAAGGCTGCAGAGTAATGCCCCTCGCCACCTACGGCTCGTCGCTCGACTGGGACAAGGTCCGGATCTTCTACACGGCCGCGGAGGCGGGCAGCTTTACCCATGCGGGCGACGCCCTCGGCCTGAGCCAGTCGGCGGTCAGCCGCCAGGTCGGCGCACTCGAACGCGACCTCTCGGTGCCGCTGTTCCACCGCCACGCCCGCGGGCTGATCCTTACCGAGCAGGGCGAGCACCTGTTCCGCACTGCCAAGGAGATGATGCTCAAGCTGGAGGCCACCCGCGCCCGTCTCACCGACAGCCGCGAGCGTCCCAATGGCGACCTGCGCGTCACCACGACGCTGGGCCTTGGCGCCAACTGGCTGACCCCGCGGCTGGGCGAGTTCCTCGACCTCTACCCCGACGTCCGCCTGCAGCTCCTGCTCACCGACGACGAGCTCGACCTGTCGATGCGCGAGGCCGACGTCGCCATCCGCCTGCGCCAGCCGGTCCAGGGCGACCTGATCCAGCGCCGGCTGTTCACCGTGCACTTCCACGCCTATGCGTCGCAGGACTACATCAAGGGTCACGGCCAGCCGAAGGACATTGCGGACCTCGACGAGCACCGCATCCTGACCTATGGCGGCGTGACACCGTCCTACCTGGTCGATGTCCACTGGCTCACCGGCGTCGGCCGCGAGCCGCGCAATCCCCGCCAGGCGGCGCTCACCGTCAACAACATCACCGCGCTCAAATATGCGGTCGAACGCGGCATCGGCATCGCCGTCCTGCCCGACTACCTGGTCGAGACGGATTCCAACCTCGTGCAGATCCTCAACGTCGACGAGATGCCGTCGCTGGAGAGCTATCTCGTCTATCCCGAGGAAATGAAGAACGTGGCCCGCGTCCAGGTCTTCCGCGATTTTCTGGTCAGCAAGGCCCAGCGCTGGACCTACTGACACCGTACGCCGCCGGTTTGCAGCGATACGATGGCTTTCCACAGTCACGCGACGACGCATGGCAGACATGAAAAGCCATGCATTGCGCGCAGGGTCGCTCGGTACTCTTATGTACTGCGACGCGCTGGCGCTTCACCTCCCCTCCCGGTGTCGAGGGTTGGCGCGTCGTTCCCCTCTGGAGGGTTTCCGGTTCGTCCGGAACAGCTCCAAGCTGGCCGGGTGCATTGCGCCCGGCCTTTTTTTGGCGGGTCGCCGCAGCGTCCCGCGACGCGTATCCTGCGCGATCGGCCACACTGCAGGTCGTCGGGAGCGAGCGGCCATGACCGTCATTCCAGCCTATGCGGCCCTGCTGGCCCTGCTCTTCATCGCCTTGTCGATCCTCACCATCCGCGCCCGCCGGGCCCACAAGGTGGCGCTCGGCACCGGCGGTCACGCCCCGCTCGAGCGGGCCATGCGGGTGCACGCCAACTTTGCCGAATATGTGCCGCTGGCCCTGCTGCTGCTGGCGATGGCCGAATTGCGCGGTGTTCCGGCGCTGGTCCTGCACGGTCTCGCACTGGCGCTGCTGGTGGGTCGCTGTGCCCATGCGTGGGGCGTCTCGCAGACTCCGGAGGACTTCCGCTTCCGCGTCACCGGGATGATCTGCACCTTCACCGTCATCGGCCTGACCGCGCTGGCGCTGCTTGCCAGCTACCTGCTGCGGCTCTGAGCCGGCTCAGCGCCAGTCCGTGAGCTTGCGCTCCGCATAGCCGAGCACACCGGCCACACACAGACCCAGCACCGACAGCATCACCACGCCGGCGATCAGGCGGTCCGACTGCATGAGGTTGCCGGCAGCGAGCACCAGCGCGCCGATGCCGCGGTTGGCGCCGATCATCTCCGCCGCCACCAGCAGCACGATGGCGATCGAGGCAGCGATGCGCAGCCCTGCCAGGATCCCCGGCAGGGCGCCTGGCAGGACAATCTTGCGCACGATCGCCCCGGCGCTCAGGCCGAAGGCGCGCCCCATCCGCACCAGCGAGCGGTCGACCCCGTCGACCGCCGCATAGGTGGCGACCACGGTCGGGAAGAACGAGCCGAACGCGATCGTCGCCACCTTCGAGCCCTCGCCGATGCCGAACCAGATGATGAACAGCGGCAGCAGCGCGATCTTGGGAACCGGGAACAGCGCCGACACCAGCGCCACGCCCGGCGAGCGCACCAGCGACGACAGGCCGATCGCCAGCCCGAAGACGATGCCGGCCGTCGCACCCAGCGCGAAGCCGCCGGCAAGGCGTCCCAGCGAAGCAGCGACATGCTGCCAGAGCTCGCCGCTGCGGGCCATGCCCGAGAGCGCCTGCCACACCTCGGCGGGGCTGGGCGCCAGCACCGGGTCGAGCGCCCCGGTGGATGACCCGACCTGCCACAGGCCGATCAGCCCGAAGAGCGCCAGCACCCCGGCCCAGCGCCGGGTCCGCGGCGTCAGCAGGTCGCCGCGGAATGCGACCTCGGCGGGCTCAGCCATCGGCCAGCTCACGGTCGGCGGCAGCGGCATCGTCGCGGATCAGGTCCCACAGGCCGGCGGCATGGCGGGCCAGCACCGGATCATCCATGCGCCGCTCCGTGCGTGGAATCGCAATGGCGATCTCCGCCCGCACCCGCCCAGGACGGCGCGACAGCACGACGATGCGGTCAGCCAGCCGCACGGCCTCGTCGAGATTGTGCGTGACATAGACGCTGCCGATGTCACCGCCCGCGTGGAGACGGACCAGATCGTCCATCAGCAGGGAGCGGGTCTGCGCATCGAGCGCCGACAAAGGCTCGTCCATCAGCAGGATCGCCGGCCGCACGGCGAGAGCCCGCGCGATCCCGACCCGCTGCTTCATGCCACCGGAGAGCTGGCGCGGCCATGCCTTGGCGAAGTCGGTGAGCCCGGTGCGCATCAGCGCATCCGCCACCATCGCGTCGATGCGGCGCGCCGGCAGTCCGCTCGCCTCGAGCCCGAGCCGGACATTGCCGGCGACGCTGCGCCAGGGCAGCAGTGCGAAATCCTGGAACACGAAGGTGACCGGGTTGAGCGAGCCCTCAGGCGGCGCGCCCGCCGTCTCGGCCCGGCCGGCGCTCGGGCGTTCCAGCCCGCCGAGGATCCGCAGCAGCGTCGACTTTCCGCAGCCCGACGGTCCCACGATGGCGACGACCTCGCCCGGCGGCACCGTCAACGACACGTCGTCCAGCACCGGCAGCGGGCCGTAGCGGTGCGAGACATGCGCGGCACCGAGCTGCATCGC
>JBMOJG010000286.1:0-4997 GCA_049316925.1 Alsobacter sp.
TGCTGCGCACCTGCGGCCACAAGGCCCGCGGATCGGCCCGCCGGCCGGCGGTCTCGGCCATCCAGTCCATGGTGCCGTGATGGCCGGCCTGCAGATAGGCGGCGAGCTGGGCGACCGCCTGCGGAATGGCGTCGGGCGTCGTCACCCTGACGCTGTCGAACCCCTCGCGCCGGGCCGTTGCCACGAGATCGGCCTTCAGCTGCTCGCCAGTCAGAAGTCGAGGTCGGCGTAGTGGGCGGACGGTGGCGTGCCGGCGATCCGGTCCGCCAATAGCGGCCGGAACGACGGGCGCGACTTGATGCGCGCGTACCAGGTCCTCGCCGTCTCGCTCTCGTTCCACGGCACATCGCCCAGGTAATCGGCCGACGAGAACTGGGCCGCTGCCGCGAGGTCGGCATAGCTC
Source organism: Alsobacter sp. (assembly GCA_049316925.1). Taxonomy (GTDB): domain Bacteria; phylum Pseudomonadota; class Alphaproteobacteria; order Rhizobiales; family Beijerinckiaceae; genus Alsobacter. The sequence goes on from JBMOJG010000286.1 coordinate 404, forward strand.
AGCCGGTCGCCCGCCAGCCAGTTCCGGCTGCCCATCAGCCAGCCCACATAGCCAAGATGATAGCGGATGTTGCTGCGCGCGGCACGGATGGCCGCCATGTCGGGCGCCCCGCCGCCGAGTTCCGACGGCATGAACCGCTTGAACACCTTCTCGGTGACCAGCGGATTGGTGACCTCGTCATGCATCTTGGCGTTGAACCAGTCGGTGAGCCGCCGGACCTCGACCCGGCCGCCAGGGTCGGCCGGCAGCAGGCGCCGGTCGCCCAGCGCCAGGCCCCTGGTCTCGTCGAGATATTCGGCGATCACGCCCGCCCCCGGGACGACGCCGACCTGCTCCTCGACGAAAACCGGCGTGGTTCCGGCCGGGTTCATCACCAGGAACTCGTGCCGCCGCTCGAAGGCGCGCTCTTCGACGAGGCCAGGCTCAAGGCCGAACTCCGCCAGCACGAGCCGGATGAAGCGCGAATGCGGACACAGGGGATGGTGGTACAAGGTCGCCATGCAGCGTTTTCAAGGCTCTGATCGGGGCGAGGCCGTGGCCTGCGCCCGGCGCGGGGTGGCGCGCTGCGGGGCCTCCGTATAAAACCGCGGCGCGCAACCGACAACCCGTTTCCGCGAATCGCCCTCCCCGCCACTCCGGCACGGATGCCGCCATGGACATGATCGCGCTCGCCAAGGCCGCCATTCTGGGCGTCCTGGAAGGCTTCACCGAATTCCTGCCGGTGTCGTCCACCGGCCATCTGCTGCTGGCCGAGCGCTATCTCGGGCTCGGCTTTTCCGACGAGCGGTTCGACAAGACCTTCGCGGTGCTGATCCAGCTTGGCTCGGTGCTGGCGCTGCTCGGCGTCTACACCCGCAAGCTGCTGCAGATCGCCGTCGCCCTGCCAACCGACCCCAAGGCCCGCACCTTCGCCGCCGGCGTGCTGCTGGCGTTCCTGCCGGCGGCGATCATCGGGGCGCTGGCGCATGGCTTCATCAAGGGCGTGCTGTTCAACCCGCTGGTGATCTGCATCGCACTGATCGTGGGCGGATTCGTCCTGATTGCCATGGACGAGCGCCGCGTCGAGCCGCGGTATACGGATGCGACGACCTTCCCGCTGCGGATGTACCTGATCATCGGCCTGTGCCAGTGCCTCGCCATGATCCCGGGCGTCTCGCGCTCCGGTGCCACCATCGTCAGCGCCATGCTGCTGGGTGCCGACAAGCGCTCTGCCGCGGAATTCTCGTTCTTCCTGGCGATGCCGACGATGGCAGGCGCCTTCGCGTATGACCTCTACAAGAACTACAAGTTCCTCGATCTGCACGACGTCGGGCTGATCACGGTCGGCTTTGTGACGGCGCTCATTTCCGGCATCATCGTGGTGCGCGGCCTGCTGGGCTATGTGAGCCAGCACGGTTTCGCGCCGTTCGGCTGGTGGCGGATCGGCGTCGGCGCCGCCGGCCTCGCCGCGTGGTTTGTCTGGGGCTGACCCACAGCCTGGGCTTTCGCCGCGCCGGGGCCAGCAGCCTGCCCCCGCTCAGGGTTTGGCCAGCTTGCCTTTACCCGCATGGGGTGAGCCAGTCTTCGGCTCGAAGCGGCACAGATCGGCGATCAGGCAGCGCGGGCAGTCGGGCTTGCGGGCCTTGCAGACATAACGCCCGTGCAGGATCAGCCAGTGGTGGGCATGCAGGAGGAATTCCTGCGGGATCACCTTGCCGAGCCCCAGCTCCACGGCCAGAGGGGTGGCGCCGCGGGCCAGCGGCAGCCGGTTCGAGACCCGAAACAGGTGGGTGTCGACGGCGATCGTCGGCAGGCCGAAGGCCATGTTGAGGACGACATTGGCGGTCTTGCGGCCGACGCCCGGCAGCTGTTCCAGCGCGTCGCGGTCGGCCGGCACCTCACCGCCGTGACGCTCGACCAGCAGCCGCGACAGCGCAATCACGTTCTTCGCCTTGGTGCGGAACAGGCCGATGGACTTCACGTGCTCGCGCACCGCGTCCTCGCCGAGATCGACCATGGCCTGCGGTGTCGACGCGCGGGCAAAGAGCGACCGCGTTGCCCGGTTGACGCCCGCATCGGTCGCCTGGGCGGAGAGCACCACCGCCACCAGCAGGGTGAACGGGTTGACGTGTTCGAGCTCACCCTTGGGCTCGGCCGTGGCGGCGCGGAAGCGCGTGAACACCTCCCGCACGAGTGCTGGCTCGAGCGCGGCCGGACCGCGGGCGGGCCGGCGGGCCTTGGGCCGATCCGGTGCGGCGCGGGCCTTGCGCACCGGCTCCGGCGCGACGATCGGTCCCTCGTCCGGGGATGCGGGCGGCTTTCGCGGGAGCATGGGTTCGTTATAGTGATGCAGTCAGCGCCGCGACAAGGCTTCATCCTGCGATGCCGCAAGACGATCCACCGTTCGTTTCCGATCGACGACCCGCTCATGATCCGGCCCCCGTGTTCTCGGCCGTGCTGCACCCGCATCGGTCGCTGAGCCTGCGCGGGGCCCGGCTGGTGGTCGTGCTCGTGGCGCTGGCCAGCGCCGTCGCCAGCATCCCGTTCATCGTGCTCGGTTTCTGGCCGGTGGCCGGCTTCTATGGGATCGACGTGGTCATCCTCTGGCTGGCCTTGCGCGCGAGCCTGAACGAGGGCCGCTCCTACGAGGAACTGGTGGTGAACCCATGGGAGTTGCACCTGCGCAAGGTGCCGTATCGCGGCCAGCCGCTGGAATGGCGCTTCAACCCGCTGTGGACGCGGCTGACCCGGCACGAGCATGCCGAGTTCGGCGTGCAGGCGCTGGCTCTGGTCTCCCGCGGCGAACGCGTGGCGGTGGGCAGCTTCCTGTCGCCCGACGAGAAGGCCGAGTTCGGCGATGCCCTGTCGGCGGCGCTGGCGACGGCGCGGCGCGGTCCGGTGCTCAATCCCTGATCGCCGCACCTGTGCGCAGGATGGTGTGATGCCGGAGCTTTCGGGTGGCCGGCCGGTGTCGGCGGCGTAGACTGGTGGACAGCCCGGAGACTCGCGATGCTGCACACCAACGCCGAATTTGCCCCTACGCCGGCCACCGCCCTCGATCCGGAGGGTCCGGTCGCCGACTATGACCGCGTCCGCAAGGCACTGGCGTTCATGACAGGCAGCTGGCGCGAGCAGCCCTCCACCGAGGCCATTGCCGCGCATGTGGGGCTGTCTCCGTCGCATCTGCACCATGTGTTCCGGCGCTGGGCCGGCATTACCCCGAAGGCGTTCCTGCAGGCGATCACGCTCGACCATGCCCGCGGGCTTCTCCGAGATTCTGCGTCCGTGCTCGATACCGCCTATGAGGTCGGCCTGTCGGGACCCGGCCGGCTGCACGACCTTTTCGTCACCCACGAGGCGATGAGCCCCGGGGAGTGGAAGGCGCATGGCGAGGGGCTGACGCTGGCGTACGGCTTCCATCCTTCGCCCTTTGGCGAGGCGATCGTCGTGGCGACCGAGCGCGGCCTGGCAGGCCTTGGCTTTGTTGATGACGGCAACCGGGCGATGGCACTGGCCGACATGCAGCGGCGGTGGCCGCGGGCGCGGCTGGAGCATGACGAGGGGCGCACCGCCACGCTGGCGCAGCGTGCCTTCGATTCAGCGGCCTGGCAGCCGGATACGCCGCTGCGGGTGGTGCTGATCGGCTCGGATTTCGAGGTGCGGGTGTGGCAGACGCTGCTGCGCATTCCGCTGGGGCGGGCCACCACCTATTCGGACATTGCCAGCCATATCGGCAAGCCGAAGGCGGCGCGGGCCGTGGGGGCCGCCGTGGGGCGCAACCCCGTGTCGTTCGTGGTGCCCTGCCACCGCGTTCTCGGTCGCTCCGGCGCACTCACAGGCTATCACTGGGGGCTCACGCGCAAGCAGGCGATTCTCGGCTGGGAGGCCGGGATGACGGGACGTGCCGCCGACTGAGGTCTATTGTGGCAAAGTGCCGCCAGGCAGACCGGCCGCCTCCGGTGGCTTGGGCTTCGGCTTGGGTTTCGGCTTCGGCTTGGCCGCCTCGGCCAGCGCCGTTTCGGGCTTGCCATCCAGCCGGTTGAGGCGGGCGAGCAGGCTGGCGGCCCGCAATTCGGTGTAGCGCGTGGCGCAAAAGCCGAAATTCGCCTCGCCCGCATAGTCGCGGCACAGCGTCTCGCGTTCGGAGGTGAAGCCGGCCTGCTCGGCGGCAACCGCCTTGACCTCCTGCTTGCCGCTGGTCTTCTTCAGCAGGATCTTGAAATTGCCGCGGACGCTACGGTCCGCCCTGGTGCGGTCTGTCTCGATCGCCTTTGCCAGTGGCTGGAGCTGCGATGGAGCCGGCCCCCAGACACCGCGCGGATCGACCTTGCAGTCAGCCTCGGCGAAGGTGCAGGCGCCCGTGACGCCGCTGACCAGCACGGCTCCGTCCAGCACGTCCATGGTGACCGGGCAGGCGGCAAAATCGAGCTGCCAGCGGATCATGCCATCCGGCCGGCCGGCAGCCTTCAGATCGATCGCCGTGCCGCCGCCAAGATCGAGCCCACAGGCCTCGGCCGGACGCGAAATCCTGTCGCCGACGGCGATAAAGCGGGCGGTGATTGCAGTCTTGTCGCGCCGCTCGACGACGAGGCGGCCGCGGGTTCCATTCAGGAAC
>JBMOJG010000287.1:0-4995 GCA_049316925.1 Alsobacter sp.
GATATAGACGATCCGGACCATCCGGAACGAGCCCGGTCAACCGGGCCGGCCGACAAAGCGGCCTGGGGAGACGCGAATGGGCCTGTTCCAGCGGTTGTCGAGCGAGCTTGCCTATTTGCGCGGCTCGCTGCGGATCCTGAAGAAGATCTCGCCGATCGCCCGCACGCCGACCCGCACCATCTGCGACGTGATGGAGGAGGTCGCGACCCGGCATGCCGACAAGGTCGCGCTGATCACCGACACCCAGTCGCTGACCTATCGCGACTACAACAGCCGCGCCAACGCCTATGCGCGCTGGGCCCGCTCCCAGGGCATCCGCAAGGGCGATGTCGTCGCCCTGCTGATGAACAACCGTCCGGACTATCTGTGCGTCTGGCTCGGCGTCGCCCGCGCCGGCGGCGCCACCGCGCTGATCAACACCAATCTCACCGGCCAGGCGCTCGCCCACTCGGTGGCCATCGTCGACGCCAAGGTGGCCATCGTCGGCGCCGAGCACATCGGGGTCTGGGAGGAGACGCGGGGATTGCTGCCGACCCAGCCGGCGCTCTGGGTGCATGGAGGCGACGTCCCAGGCCTGCCGCGCGTCGACAGTGTGTTGACGCAGATGGACGACGGCCCGCTCAGGGACGACGAGCGGGTGCCGCTGACGATCGAGGACCGCTGCGTCTTCATCTACACATCCGGGACGACCGGCCTGCCGAAGGCCGCGAACATCAACCACTACCGCATCCAGGCGATGTCGCTGGGCTTCTCGGCGCTGATGGACGTGAAGCCCGACGACCGCATGTATAACGCGCTGCCGATGTACCATTCCAACGGCGGCGTGCTGGCGACCTGCGGCGTGCTGGTGGCCGGCGGCAGCGTCGTGATCCGCGAGAAATTCTCGGCCCGCGAGTTCTGGTCGGATGTTGTCCGGCATGACTGCACGCTGGTGTTCTATATCGGCGAACTGCTGCGCTACCTGCTCAACGTCCCGCCGGGCCCTGACGACCGGGCCCATCGCGTCCGCCTCGTCTGCGGCAACGGCCTGCGGCCCGACATATGGGACGAGTTCGTCGAGCGTTTTGGCATCCGCGACATCCGCGAATGGTATGGCGCCAGCGAGGGCAACATCGCCCTGTTCAACCTCGACAGCCACAAGGGCGCGGTGGGGCGCATCCCGAAATGGGCGGAACGTCGCTTTGTCGTGAAGGTGGTGCGCTTCGACGTCGAGCACGAAGAGCCGGTCCGCGGCCAGGACGGCTTCTGCATCGTCTGCCAGCCCGACGAGGTCGGCGAGGTCATCGGCCAGATCATCAACGATCCATCGAAGCCGGCCAACCGCTTCGAGGGCTATGCCGACCGCACCGCGACCGAGCGAAAGATCCTGCGCGACGTGTTTGAAAAGGGTGACGCCTGGTTCCGATCCGGCGACCTGATGAAGCGCGACGCGGGCGGCTATTTCTACTTCATCGACCGGATCGGCGACACCTTCCGCTGGAAAGGTGAGAATGTCGCCACCTCGCAGGTGTCGGAGGCGATTACCACGTATCCGGGCATCGCCGACTGCACGGTCTACGGCGTGCGGGTGCCCAACACCGACGGGCGGGCCGGCATGGCGGCGATCGTGCTGGACGAGGGAACCGAGTTCGACCTTCCGACCTTCCGCGATCACCTCGGCCTGACCTTGCCCGACTATGCACGGCCGCTGTTCGTGCGCATCCGCAAGTCGCTCGACGTCACCGGCACGTTCAAGCAGCGCAAGGTCGACATGGTGAAGGAGGGCTGCGACCCCGACACCATTGCCGACCCGATCTGGTTCAACCACCCTGTCGAGAAGCGCTTCGTCCGCCTCGACACGGCGCTCTACGACGCCATCGCCGCACGGACGTTCCGCCTCTAGGCCGGACGTCCCGCGGTCCCCGGCATGGTTCTTGATCCCTTAACGGCCATGGGGGCCACGAGCCTCCCATCCGTCCCGTTTCGGCACAGATGCGTGCCAGCCGGGTGCGGCGACCGCAAGGGAATGCGTGATGGCGAGCGTTGCCACGTCGGAACTGGGCTTCCCGCAGCGTGTGCTGTCGGTCGTCCATGAGGTGCCCGACCTCGGCCGGCCGCGAACGGCGCCCCGCGCGGCGGCGACGGTGCGCGACCTCGGCATCGAGATCGTCGTCTGCGGGCTGCTCCAGGCCGGCGAGCAGGCAACCGCGTGGCGCGAGCTTGCCTCCCGGGCCCTCGAGCGCAACCCGTTCTACGAGCCGGACTTCGCCCTTGCGGCGGCCCGCCACCTGCGTGAGGCACCACGTCCGGTCTTCGTGTTCCTGTGGGACGCGGCGCGCCCACGCGGCACCGCCGGCGCGCTGCTCGGCGTGATGCCGATCGTCCTGCCGCGGTTCGGCTTCGCCACGCTGGAGGTGTTCGGCTGGCGGCACGACCATGCGGTACTTGGCGTCCCGCTGCTCGACCGCGACCGCGCCTATCCGGCGCTGCTGGCCTTCTTCGACTGGCTCGCCGACGCGATGCCGCAGGCTGGCGGCATGCTGTTCCCGTCCCTGCCGGAGGATGGACCGACCGCCGCCGTCCTGCGCGCCGTCGCGGCAGGCGAGGGCCGCACCGTCCACCGCTTTGACGCGCATCGCCGCGCCATCCTGCAGGCTGGCGAATCCGCAGAGACACTGCTGGCACGCGCCCTGAAGCCGAAACGCCTGAAGGAATATGCCCGCCAGCGCCGCCGGCTCGCCGACGGCGGCGGCGTGTCCCTGGAGAGCGCCACCGACCCCGCAGCGGTCCGCGACGCCTGCGAGGTGTTCCTGACCATGGAGGCCGCAGGCTGGAAGGGGCGCAACGGCACTGCCTTTGTCCAGTCCGCATCCGGCGCCACCTTCGTGCGCGCCCTGACCCGCGATATGGCCCGCCAGGGCGGCTGCCGCATCGACCTGCTCCGGGCCGGCGACGTCCCCGTCGCCGCCGCCATCGTGCTGCAGGCCGGCGACCGCGCGATGTACTGGAAGACCACCTATGACGAGCGCTTCGCCGCCTCCTCGCCGGGCGTGCAGCTGACGCTCGAGCTCACCCGCATGCAGCTCGGCCGGCCCGACGTCGCCGTCACGGACAGCTGCGCGGTCGCTGACCATCCGATGATCGACGCGCTCTGGCCCGCCCGCGCCGCCATGGCCGACTGGCTGGTGACGCTGCGCGGCCGCAACAGCCCAGCGGCGCTCGCCGTCACCATGCGCGAGCACGCCCGGCGCGGCCTGCGCGAGACGGCGCGACGCATCGTGCGGCAGGTTCGGCCGGACTGACCTCAGGGTCGCTCCCGCAGCAGCCGACGGATCACCTTGCCGGTCGTGGTCAGCGGCAGGTCGGCCACGAAGTCGATCTGGCGCGGATATTCGTGTGCCGACAGCCGCTCCTTGACGAAGTCCCGGATGGCATCGGCCAGCGCAGCGCTCTGCGTCACCCCGCGCCGCAGGACGACGAACGCCCTGACGATCTCGGTACGCAGCGCATCCGGCTTGCCGACCACCGCCGCCTGGGCAATCGCCGGATGGCGCAGCAGGCAGTCCTCGATCTCGGTCGGACCGATGCGATAGCCCGACGAGGTGATCACGTCATCGTCGCGACCGATGAACCGAACATAGCCGTCCCCATCGGCGACGCCCTGGTCGCCCGTCGTCATCCAGTCACCGATGAACTTGTCCCGGGTCGCCTCGGGACGGTTCCAGTAGCCGAGGAACATCACCGGATCGGGGCGCCGCACGGCGATCTGGCCCGTCTCGCCGGGCGCGCAGACACTGCCGTCCGGCCGGATGATCGCCACGCGATGTCCGGGCACGGGGCGTCCGATCGTGCCCGGCCGCACGATGCCCAGCGCCGCACTGGAGGCCAGCACCAGGTTGCACTCGGTCTGCCCATAGGCCTCGCTGATCGTCAGCCCGAACGCCTCGCGGCCCCACTCCAGCGTCTCGGCCCCGAGTGCCTCGCCGGCCGACGCGATGGTGCGCAGCGCCAGCCGGTGGCGCCCGGCCGGCGCCGGGACCCCGCGCAGCATGCGCAGCGCCGTGGGCGGCACGAAGGTGTTGCGGACACCGAGCCGGGCCAGCAGGTCGTAGACCGCCTCGGCCTCGAACTTCTCGAACTTGCGCGCCACCACCGCGATGCCGAAATGCAGCGACGGCAGCATCGCGTTGAGCAGGCCGCCGGCCCACGCCCAGTCCGCCGGGGTCCACATCAGGTCGCCAGGCTGCGGAAACACCGCATGCACCATGCCGAAGCCCGGCAGATGGCCCGGCAGCACACGGTGGCCGTGCAGGGCCCCCTTTGGCGGCCCCGTCGTGCCGGATGTGTAGATCATCAGCGCCGGATCGTCCGGCCCGGTGTCGTGGGCCACAAAACCAGCCGACTGCGCCACCAGCGCCGCATCCCAGCCGATCACGTCGCCATCCGCCCCGTCGACCGACACGATGGTCTCGAGCGCCGGCAGCGTCGCACGCAACGACGCCACCCGCTCCACGCCGGCAGCGTTCGTCAGCAAAAGCCGCGCGCCTGAATCCGCGAGCCGGTACTGCAGCGCATCAGCGCCGAACAGCACCGCCAGCGGCAGGGCCACGGCCCCGGCCTTGTAGGTGCCGACATGGGCGATCGCCACCTCGGCCGACTGTGGCAGCAGGATCGCGACCCGGTCACCGGGCCGCACGCCGTGCCGGACCAGCAGGCCGGCGAATCGGTTCGACTGCGCCCGAAGCGTGGCAAAATCCGTGACCGTGACGCCGCCATCGGCAGCCACATCAAGAATTGCCGCCCGGCCAGGGTCGGTCGCCGCCCAGCGGTCGCAGACATCGACGCCGATATTGTAGCGTGCCGGGATCTTCCAGCGGAACGCCGCGGTCAGCCGGTCAAAATCGCGGATATCGGGAAGCATGCGTCACCCTGCAGGCCAGCCGGAGCCTGGAAACGGCCCCAGAATCAGACCGGGTGATCAATAACTGATGAAGGCAGCGTTTCGCGCCCGTTTCG
>JBMOJG010000288.1:0-4985 GCA_049316925.1 Alsobacter sp.
AGGTCACCTTTGTTCCCGAGAACGTCACCACCAGGCCAAAGACCCCGGCCGTTCCCCGCGAGGCGTCGAAGCGCGCCGGTCCGGACGAACGCCTGGTCACGCTGAAGCGCAACGAAACGCTCGAACAGGTCTTGCGCGTCAACGGCGCCCAGCCGACGGAGGTCCGCTCCGTCACCGCGGCGCTGGCTGCGCGGCTGCGCGACGCGCCCGTGCGCGAGGGCAGCCGGCTCAAGCTTCTCTTCGGACCGGGCGTGGCCGGCCGCACCGGCGACCAGCTGCTGCGGGTGATGACGCTCGACGGCGACGCCGTGACGGCGATCGCCGCCGTCAACGACCGCAGCGAGTTCGTCGCCGTGGCCCCGCCGCAGGCCGAGACCGCCGCCGATGAGGACGAGGAGACCGAGGAGCCGACCGGCGGCATCCGCCTCTATGACAGCCTCTATGAGACCGCACTGAAGCAGGAGGTGCCGAAATCGGTCATCGACCAGCTCGTGCGGATCTATTTCTACGACTTCGACCTTCAGCGCCGCGCCTCGGGCGGCGACAATTTCGAGGTCTTCTACGCCGAGGACGAGGACGGCGGCCCGCCCGAAGTCCTGTATGCGGCCCTCAGCGTCTCGGGCCAGACCAAGCGCTATTACCGGTTCCAGCTTGGCGACGAGAACGTCGTCGACTACTTCGACGAACTGGGCAAATCAAACCGCAAGTTCCTGGTGCGCAAGCCGATCTCCGAGGGCCAGCTGCGGTCCACCTTCGGCCTGCGCTACCATCCCATCCTGCGCTACTCGCGGATGCACACCGGCATCGACTGGTCGAACCGCATCGGCACGCCGATCGTCGCCGCCGGCGACGGCAAGATCCGCAGCGCCGGCTGGGACTCGGGCTACGGCCGTCGTGTCGAGATCGAGCATCAGTACAATTTCGTGACGACCTATTCGCATCTGTCCGGCTTCGCCCGCGGCATTCGCGATGGCGTCCGAGTCCGCCAGGGGCAGGTCATCGGCTATCTGGGCAATTCTGGCCTGTCGACCGGTCCGCACCTGCACTACGAGGTCATGATCAACGAGAATTTCGTCGATCCTCTCGCCATCAAGCTGCCCCGCAACCGCGAACTCGATACGGCGCAGCTCGCCGGCTTCCACCGCTCGCGCGAGCGCATCGAGGACCTGATCCGCAAGGCGCCGACGACCACCAGGCTCGCCGAACGCGTTCCGCGGTGAGACGGCCGCGGCCGGTCGGGTAACGCCATGTCCGAGGCGCTCGCCGTCGTTCTTCCCGTCTTCGGCCTGATCGGGCTCGGCTGGCTGGCGCGCCGCACCGGCTACGTCACCGACCGCACCGGCGAGGGCCTCTCCGATTTCGTCTTCGCCATCGCCGTCCCGGCGCTGATCTTCCGAACGCTGACGGCGGCAAACCTGCCAGCGGTCCAGCCATGGGGCTACTGGGCGGCCTATTTTGGCGGCGTGATGGTGGTCTGGGCGCTCGGCAGCGCCATCGCCTCCCGGTTCTGGGCGGTGCAGGGGACCGAAGGGGTCGTCGCCGGCTTCACCGCCGCGCAGGCCAACACGGTGCTGGTCGGGATCCCGCTGATCCTGCGGGCCTATGGTCCGGAGGGCGCCGTGCCGCTGTTCCTGCTGGTGGCCATCCACCTGCCGCTGATGGTGGCGACCGCCACCATCCTGGCCGAGGGAAGCGGGGTTCGCTGGAGCCGTGTCGCTCGCCAGCTCGCCGTCAATCCGCTGCTGGTCGCCATCGCGGCGAGCAGCGCTGCCCGCCTGGCGGGCGTTTCGCTGCCGACGGTCGGGCAGTCCGTGGTCGACGCGCTGGCCACCGCGGCAAGCCCCTGCGCGCTCGTGGCGATGGGGATAGCGCTCTGCCGCTACGGCATCGGTGACAGGCCCGGATTGGCCGCCGTCCTGGCCGGCCTCAAGCTCGTGGTTCACCCGCTGATCGTGTGGGTTCTTGCCACCCGTGTGCTTGACGTGCCGCCGGTCTGGGCCGGCGTGGCGGTGCTGTTCGCGGCGTCGCCCTGCGGCGTCAACGCCTATCTGTTCGCCGAGCGCTACCGCACCGGCGTGCCGCTGGCGGCAAGCGCCATTGCTCTGTCGACGGCGCTCTCCGTCTTGTCGACCGCAGTCTGGCTGATCGTGCTCGGCAAGGGCTGATCAGCCAAAGCCGAGCCGCCCCCGGATCGCGGCAGGCGTCATGCCGGCAGCGCGCAGGTCGCGCAGGGCCGGCGACGCCCGGCTCTTCGACAGCTTGGCGCCGTCATCGTCCAGCACCAGCGGATGGTGGTGATAGAGCGGCGTCGGCAGGTCGAGCAACCGCTGCAGCACGCGATGGACTGCCGTCGCAGCGGCGAGGTCCGTGCCCCGCACCACATGGCTGACCCCCTGCAGGGCGTCGTCGATCACCACTGAGAGATGATAGCTCGTCCGCACGTCCCGTCGGCCGAGGACCACGTCGCCCCAGGCAGACGGATCGACGCGTGTGGGCGTCACCATCCCGGTGACCGGATCCCAGTCCGGCACGATCCAGTCGGCCGCGCCGCAGTTGGCGAGGGCGCGGTCCATGGCAAGCCGCACTGCGTGGGGTTCGGCCGCGGCCCGCGCCGCGGCGACATCCGGTGCCAGATCCCGGCACGGTCCGGCGTGAAGCGGCGCCCCGTCAGGATCGCGTGGCCAGGCGGTTCCGGAGGCTTCAGCAACAGCGACACGTCGGGCAGTCCCCGCCCGGCTGCAGAAGCACCGATAGGTGAGGCCGCGCCGATCGAGCCCGTCGAGGACCGCCGCATAGGTATCCAGATGCTCCGACTGGCGCCGCACTGGCCGATCGAAGGTGAGGCCCAGCCAGGCCAGGTCCTCGTGCAGCGCCGCCTCATAGGCCGGCAGCGAGCGCACCGGGTCGATATCCTCGATCCGCAGCAGCAGTCGCCCGCCTGCCCGCCGGGCGAGGTCGCTGTTCAGCAGCGCCGAGGCCGCATGGCCGAGATGCAGATAGCCATTGGGGCTGGGGGCAAAGCGGAAAACGGGTTGCAAGGGCACCTCCGGCCGGCGCAGGGTCTCGCCCGTCCGGGACCGCACAGCATGCTTAGCCCAACCTCCAGCCCGCCGTCACGCCTCGACACGCCCTCCGCGCTTGCCGATGCCCTCGGGCATCTGGCGCAGGGGGATCCGGTGATCGCCGGCATCCTCGCCCGCACCGGCGTTCCTGCCCTGCGCCGCCGGCCAGGCGGCTTTGTCGGTCTTTGCGCCTGCGTGATGGGACAGCAGCTGTCCACCGCCAGCGCCGCGGCGATCACTGCCCGCTTTGCGGAACGCTTTGGCGTCGGTGGCCCGGCCGCCGTAGCCGCCGCCTCGGACGATGAGTTGCGGGGATGCGGCCTGTCCGGCGCCAAGATCCGCGCGGTCAGGACGATCGCCGTCGCCGTCCAGGACGAGGTGCTGGATCTCGACACGCTGTCGAAGATGCCCGCCGACACTGCCCATGCGGCGCTGTGCAGCCTGCGGGGCATCGGCCCGTGGACGGCCGATATCTATCTGCTGTTTTGCATCGGCCATGCCGATGCCTTCCCGGCCGGCGACCTCGCGCTGCAGGAGGCCTATCGCAGCGGGTGGGGACTGAGTACGCGCCCGGATGCCCGACGCCTCGCGGCCGCTGCCGAGGCCTGGCGGCCGCTGCGCGGGGCGGCCGCCACCCTGCTCTGGCAGCTTTACCGGGTCGAGCGCGGCCGCGAGGGCGCTGGCTGAACCGCGCGCGGCGCGGTCGACACGACGAAGACTCCGGCCAGCACCGTGGCGGCTCCCGCGATCTCACGCAGGCCGACGCTTTCGCCGAGGAAGATGACCGCCAGCAGCGTCGCCCACACCGGCATCAGATAGCCGATCATCGCCGCGCGTGTCGGGCCGGCGGAACGGATCAGCCCCATGAAGATCGTGATCGGCACGGCGGTGGCGAGCACGCCCAGCGCGAGCAGCGCCGCCGCTGCCGCCCCGATCTGCGGCCAGGCGGCGCCCCCGACCAGCACCGTCACGAGGACGACGGCCACGATCCCCGACACGGTCTGCTGGCCGAGCGCCAGGCGCGAGGGGTGCAGCTCGCGCACGGTCCGCGCATAGATGTTGCCGACCGCATAGCTCAGCGACACCGCCACCATGGCGAGGATGCCGCTCAGCCCGGCGCCGCCGGTCAGGGCCGCCGGCCCGATCAGCACCGCCATCCCGCCGAAGCCGATGAGCAGGCCGGCGATCCGCCGGCCGGTCAGACGCTCGTCCGAAAAGGCGAAATGAGCCAGAGCCGCAACCATGAGTGGTCCAGATGCCTGGATCATGGCGCTCTGCGCCGCGGCGATCTGGGTCAGCGCATAGGCGGTGAGCCAGTTCGGAAGCCAGCCATTGAGCGTGCCGAGCGTGAGCCAGGCGACCCGCTCGTCCCGGCGCGGCAGGGGGTTCTCGCCGCGTAGCATGAACCAGGTGGCGAGCACGACGGCGGCGATCCCGGCCCGGGCGGCGGCAATCACCAGCGGGGAGGCGCTGCCGGCAAGCTTCATGAACAGGAAGCCGGACGCCCAGAGAAGTGAGCACACCAGGAGCCGCACGGTAAAGCCGGCGGCAGAGAGTGACCCCATCTCAGCCGCCGAGGCCGGTGACGAGGTCGACCAGCGGCGGGATCAGCGGCTCATCGGCCGGCGGCATCGGGTAGTCCCGCAGCCGGTTGGGCCGCACCCAGGCCAGCCCGGCATGTTCGCGCGCCGTCACCAGGCCATCCCAGCGCCGGCAGACCCACAGCGGCATCAGCAGATGGAACTCCGGATAGGCATGGCTGGCGAAGGTCAGCGGCGCCAGGCAGGCCTCCTTGACGGTGATGCTCAGCTCCTCGTCGAGCTCGCGGATCAGCGTCTGCTCCGGTCGCTCGCCGGCCTCCACCTTGCCGCCTGGGAATTCCCAAAGACCCGCCAGCGCCTTGCCCTCGGGACGCTTGGCGAT
>JBMOJG010000289.1:0-4975 GCA_049316925.1 Alsobacter sp.
GGCGAGATCCTCATAGCGGTCATTGCCCGACAGCCAGTCGACGACCTCGTCGGCCACCCACTGCGGTTCGGCCAGGGCAAGAACGCGCCGTTCCAGGCGACGGGTGCGCAACCGCTCGATGGTCTCGGCCGTGATGGGCGAGCGCCCGAGGTCCCGCAGATAGGCCTCTATGGCGTCGACAACCTTCTCCGGCGGTTGGCCGCCGTCGAGCGGGACGCGCACGGTCAGCGCCACCTGCCGCGGCGCCAGCCGCGACAGATCGAGCCCGATGCCGGTCGCGAGCTTGCTCCCTTCGACCAGCACCTCGTGCGGGCTGCCGTCGAGCCGGCTTTGCAGGAAATCGGCCAGCAACAGGCGCGCACCGCGCGACGACCAGCGGTCACTTTCGGGCACCGCCACGAGCTTCTGCAGGATCAGGACCGGGTTTTGTACCTGCGGATCACTGTCGCGCAGCGTCACGGCTTCCGTCGGCGGCCTCACAGTTCGCGGCGGCCGCTGCGGTGACGGGCGTGGCGTCACGCCCGCCAGCGCCTTGCGGGCGATGGCCTCGACCTCGACGGCCGGCGTCGGCCCCGACACCACGAAGGCGACGTTGTCGAGGACGTACCAGTCGCGGTGAAAGGCGCGCGCATCGCCGAGGCTCAGCGCCGCAATCTGGTGGGGCCAGCCGATCGCGGGCTGGCTGCGCGGGTGGCCGGGCAACAGTGTTTCCAGCATCCGCGCGCGCAGCCGTCCCTCGGGAGATGAGCCGAGGCGGACATTGTACTCCTGCAGGACCACGTTGCGCTCGCGATTGGCATCCGCCTCGGTGATCTCGAACCCCTGCAGCCGCGCGGCGTAGAAGGTGAACAGCCTCTCGAGGTCGGCCACCGCCCCTTCCGGCCTGACCGGAACGCGATGGATATAGGTCGTGGCCTCATGCGAGGTCGTGCCGTTGCTGTAGCCTCCGGCAAACATGCGGAACGCGCTGTCCGTGTGCTCGGCGTTGCGTCCGGTGAGGATCAGGTGCTCGAGATAATGGGCGAGACCGCGGCAGACCCCGCCGGGCTCGTCCACGCAGCCGGCATTGACCACCATCGTGAAGGAGGTCGACCGCAGCCGCCGGTCCTCGACCACATAGACACGATCGAGCACGCGCTTCACCTGTGCCTGGGCGGGCAGGCGCGTGACGGTCTCGGCGCGCGGCGGCACGCCAGTGCTGACGCCGGGCGCCATCAGGATGGCGGCGGCCAGGACGATTGGACGAAAGGCGAGGCGCATTCGGACGGCTCCCGCAACGGACGCGCAACGCTACGCGCGCCGCGCCCGCCTGCCTAGGGCCGATACGGCCTGATTGGACCTGTGGGCGACCTTGCGCTATCACGGCCCGCCATGCTGCTGATCAGTTCGACTGAAGTCCTCGCCGCCGCCTGCGCGCGGCTCGCCCGCCATCCCTTCGTGACCGTCGACACGGAGTTCATGCGGGAGACGACTTACTACCCGAAGTTGTGTCTGGTGCAGCTCGCCAGTCCCGACGAGGTCGTGCTTGTCGATCCGCTCGCCAAGGACATCGACCTCGCCCCGTTTCTGGACCTCATGCGCGACGGGGCCTTGGTCAAGGTCGTGCATTCCGGCCGGCAGGATCTGGAAATCCTGTGGAACATCGACGGCTGCATCCCGCTGCCGCTGTTCGACACCCAGGTGGCCGCGATGGTCTGCGGCTATGGCGACAGCGTCTCGTACGAGCAGCTGGCGCATGACCTCGCCCATGCGCGAATCGACAAGTCGTCGCGCTTCACCGACTGGTCGAAGCGCCCGCTCAGCGAGGCCCAACTCGTCTACGCGCAATCGGACGTCACCCATCTGCGCGACGTCTATCGCGAACTGGCCACCAAGCTCGAGGCGTCGGGGAGGACGGCATGGCTCGACAATGAAATGCAGGTGCTGACGTCGCCCGACACCTACCGGGCCCTGCCCGAGGATGCGTGGCAGCGCCTCAAGGGGCGCATCCGCAAGCCCCGCGAGCTTGCGGTCCTGATC
This sequence comes from Alsobacter sp., assembly GCA_049316925.1. Taxonomy (GTDB): domain Bacteria; phylum Pseudomonadota; class Alphaproteobacteria; order Rhizobiales; family Beijerinckiaceae; genus Alsobacter. Next base: position 2,020 of record JBMOJG010000289.1, read on the forward strand.
GAGCTCGCCGCCTGGCGCGAGCGCGAGGCGCAGGCGCGCGACGTGCCCCGCGGCCGTGTCCTCAAGGACGATGCCGTCATGGATGTGGTCTCGGCCGCACCACGCAGCCCCGAGGGCCTCGGCCAGCTGCGGTCGATCCCGTCGGGCTACGAGCGGTCGCGCGCCGGCGCCGAGATCGTCGCCGCGGTCGAGCGCGGGCTGGCGCGTGATCCCAAGACCCTGCCGGCGCTGGAGCGCGGTGCCAGGCGCAACTTCAACCAGGCGACGGTGGAACTGCTGAAGGTCCTGCTGAAGATGGTCTGCGAGAGCGAGGGCGTCGCCGCCAAGGTCGTTGCCACCGTCGACGATCTCGAGGCCATCGCGTCCGATGACGCGGCTGACGTGCAGGCGCTGCAGGGCTGGCGCCGCGAGCTGTTTGGCAATCGCGCGCTCGCGCTCAAGCATGGCCGTCTGGCGCTGGCCATGGACGGCGGCCGCGTCGTCGGCGTGTCGCGTGACGGATCGAACGCCTAGGCCGCCGGCGCCGCGGCCGTGACGAAGGCTGGCACCCGGCCGATCACCCGCGCAAGCTGCTTCAACCTGTTGAAAACCCGGTCACTGGCCAGCGACGAGAGGTCTTCTGGCAGGTGCAGTTCAACCTGTCCGTGGGCGCAGAACAGCGGCGCGCGGGGCAGCGTCCCGGGCATGGCCGCTGACACCAGATAGGCCACCCGCATGGCCGCGCCGAGAATCCGGGCGCGGTCAATCATCCGCGTCGAGGCGAGCTCGCGCAGCCGCGGGCTGACGGCATCCTCGGACAGCCCCATGTGCCGGTAGGCCACCGCCAGGGCCAGATAGGCGCGCCCGGGATGGTCGATGCCGACAAAGGCCGCGTGGGCAATGATGTTGAGGGACTGCTCGCCGCGATAATCGGGATGGGCCCGCCAGCCAATATCGGCCAGCAGGCAGGCCGCATGCCGCAGACGGCGTTCCTCAGCGGTCTCGTCGAGGCCGGTCGAGGCCATGAACCGATCCGTCCAGGCACACAGCTCCTCGCCATGCCGGGGCGCACGCGAGCGCAGCAGGTTGAGATCGCGGGCAGATGCCAGCAGCGGATCCTCGGCACGCTGCTTCTCGTCGAGCAGCTCGTACAAGAGCCCCTCGCGCACGCCGAGCGCCGACACGACCACCTCGGACGGACGGGCGAGGCGGATGATCTGCTCCATCACCAGCGCCCCGTAGGCGAGCAGCGGCCGGCGGGCAGCGGAGACGGATTCGATCGAATCCAGCGTGTCGGCTTCCACCCGCTCGACGAGGCGGGCGAAATCGACGGCATCGCTCGCCGGGATCACATAGTTGTGCATCACATGCAACGGGTAGCCGCGCTGCTTCATGTGCAGCCGGGCCAGCGCCCGCCAGGTGCCGCCGACCGCATAGAAGGCGCGCCCGCGCATGGCCTCGACCTGCGCCAGCCCGTCCAGCGCCTCGCGCACCAGCTTCGTCGCCTTCTTCATGCTGCCGCCCGAACGGTCCTGCAGCGCCAGGCCGCCGAGCGGCATGGTCGTGCCAGCGCCGAGCCTGTGGCCCTTGACCTCGATCATCTCCAGCGAGCCACCGCCGAGGTCACCCACGACCCCGTCAGGCTTCCAGATGCCGGAGATCACACCGAAGGCCGAGAGCTTGGCCTCGCGCTTGCCGGAAATGAGCTCGACGGGCTGGCCCGACACCCGCTCGCAGCGCGCCAGGAACTCGGCGCCGTTGGCAGCGTCGCGGGCTGCTGCGGTGGCCAGCACCCGGATCTCGCGGATCTGCATGGCGTCGCACAGCACGCGAAACCGCGCCAGCGTCGACAGCGCCTTGTCGATCGCGTCGGTCGGCAGCCGACCGGTGCTGAGTACGTTGCGGCCGAGCCCGCACAGGACCTTCTCGTTGAAGATCGGCGTCGGCGCACGGACCAGCCCCTCATAGGCGACCAGGCGCACCGAATTCGAGCCGATATCGATGATGGCAATGGGTTCGCCGACCTTGAGGCGACCCTGCGCGGACTGGGGCATGCGGCGGAACGACCTCTGTGCTGCGAACCGGTCAGGCCTTGGCGGGTGACTTCCCGGTCCGCTTCTTCTGTGCGGCCAAGGTCTTCGGGCTCGAACTCTTCAGTGACTTGCCGCGCCCCGACAGGCTCGGATTGGTCATGAAGTACTTGTGGGCGTTGAAGGGCACGTCGTTGGGCCCGCGCTCGATCCGCCGGCTGGTGCCGTCGGGCAGCACCCGCCAGCTCTGCTCGTTGTCGAGCAGGTTGGCGAGCATGATCTGGTCGAGCACCTGCTGGTGCACCGTGCCGTTGAGCACCGGCATCAGCGCCTCGACACGTCGGTCGAGGTTGCGCTGCATCAGGTCGGCCGACGAGAGGTAGACACGCGCCTTGGGGTGCGGCAGGCCGAAGCCGTTGCCGAAGCAGTAGATGCGGGAGTGTTCGAGGAAACGCCCGACGATCGACTTGACGCGGATCCTCTCCGAAAGGCCGGGAACGCCTGGCCGAAGGCAGCAGATGCCCCGCACCACGAAGTCGATCTCGACGCCCGCCTGACTGGCCTCGTACAGCGCGTCGATGATCTGCGTGTCGACGAGCGCGTTGCACTTGCCCCAGATCTGCGCCGGCCGACCGGCACGGGCATGTTCGATCTCCTCGGCAATGTGGCCGAGCAGGCGCTTCTTCAGCGTCAGCGGCGACACCGCCATCCGCTCCAGTTCGGCCGGCTCGGCATAGCCGGTAATGAAATTGAAGATGCGAGCCACATCGCGGGCAATCACCGGATCGGCCGTGAAATAGGACAGATCCGTGTAGATCCGCGCCGTGATCGGGTGATAGTTGCCGGTGCCGATATGGCAGTAGCTGACAAGCTGGCCAGCCTCGCGGCGCACCACCATCGACAGCTTGGCGTGGGTTTTCAGCTCGATGAAGCCGAACACCACCTGG
>JBMOJG010000290.1:0-4973 GCA_049316925.1 Alsobacter sp.
ATGATCTGGAGCGTCGCCGAGCAGATTGCCAAGCTGTCGGAGGCGTTCGAGCTGTTGCCGGGCGACATCATCTACTCCGGCACGCCGGAAAACGTCGGCCCCGTCATTCGCGGCGACGTCCTGCTGTGCAAGATCCAGAACCTGCCGGACATGTCGGTGCGCATCGTCTGATGCGCCCTGCTGCGGTTGCCGGGGGTTGACCCGGCGGCCGGCCACACCCTCGACCGGGGCAGCCCACCATGTGCTGTTCCCGGTCAGTCCGGGGCCAGCCAAAGCCGGCCGGGATCGCCCCGGTCCACCGGCCAGGCGCGCCAGTCCCGGCTGCCGCGGCAGGCCTCGACCAGGTTGTGGGCGACGATGGCGAGATCATCGGTGCTCCACATGTCGGCATGGCCTGCAGAGGCCGCAACCTGTCCGGCTTCGGTGAGCACGAGCCCGCCGAAGGGCGGGATCAGGGCTCCCAGCGTGTTGACCACGCCCTGCAGACGCGACAGCACGCCCTTGCCGCCCACGGCGTGCGCCGTCACCAGGCAGGCCACGGGCTTGCCGATCCAGGCGGCGGTGGCCTCCAGCGGCGTCGTGACCTCGAGGAACCGCTGCAGCGGACTGCCCCATCCGTCCCAATAGGTGCCGGTCGACAGCACAACCCCGTCGCTGGCCCGCAGCAGGGTGTCCCAGTCGGCGTCCGGCATCTCCGCCAGGTGGCAGATCGACGGATCGGCCGTCGGGGTGAGAACGGCCGCCATCCGGTCGAGCAATGTCGCGGTGTTGCCCTTGGACCCTCCCGGGCTGCCGTTCAGCATCAGGATCCGTGGTCGCATGGCTGGCTCCCGGCGGCGCGGCGCCGCCGGGCTCAGGCTACCGCAGGCTGCCGGGTCTCGTCAGCATGCGCGTCAGCGCTTCGGCCGGATGCCGTCGCCGCGGTACAGATAGGCCGAGATCGCGTCGGTGAGGCGCGCCGCATGGGCGACATTGTCGCGGTTCGACATCATCATGCCGCTGACCAGCGCCTCGGCCGCCACCATGGCGCCGGCGAAGCTGCTCGACAGGATCGGGTGGGCGCTCGGCGCGAACAGGCTCTGGTCGGCCACCCGGGCCAGCGGCGAGGCGGGCGAATCCGTGATCGCGATCACATGGGTGCCGCGGTCGTGCGCGTAGCGGGCGAGATGCACCGCATCGCTGGCATAGCGTGGGAAGGAGATCGCCACGAGCACGTCCTGTGGCCCTGCATTCATCAGCCGCCCGGCGGCGATCTCTGTGCCGCCGAACTCGACGACATTGACGAGTGTCGGGCAGAACGGCTGCAGGCCGAGCGCCAGGACGGCCGCCACATGCGCGCTGAGCCCGAACCCCATCACGTAGACTGTCCGCGCCGCGGCGAGCCGCGCCACGGCGGCGCCGAGCCCGCCAAGGCTTTCGGCGGTGGCCCGCACATTGGCCAGCGTCGCCTCCAGCCCCTGCGCCAGCGGCGCGTCGCCGCCCTGCTCGAGGCGCGCGCGCAGCTTTTCCACCGGCTGGAGGATTTCCTCGAGTGTCGCCGCGACCGCGCCGCGCATCTCCGGATAGCCGCCGAAGCCGGCCTGCCGGGCAAAGCGTGAGATCGTTGCCGTCGACACGCCGGTTTCCTGCGCCAGCTCCTCGATGCTGCGCGCCACCAGCCGCACCGGATTGCGCAGCAGATGCTCTGCCACCGCCCGCTGCGACGACGACCCGCTGGCCTGCAGGCCGAGCAGGCGACGGCCCAGATCGGTTTCCGCGAAGGCGTGTTCCGGGCGCTGCGCGGCGGGTGCGGTGACGGGTGCGGGCAGTCGGGATTGCATGGTATTTTTCATATATTGAGAAAATGAAAATTTCCAGTAATGCTTCACCAAGCGGACACTCAGGGAGGACATGATCATGTTTCGCACCATCGTCATATCGGCCGCGCTCGTGTGCGGCCTCGTGTCGGGCGCGCAGGCGCAGACGGCCGGCAAGCTGCGGGTCGGCGTCGAGGGCAACTATCCGCCCTTCTCCATGATTTCGCCGGACGGCAAGCTCGGCGGCTTCGACATCGACATCGCCAATGGGGTCTGCGCCGAGATGAAGGTCGAGTGCGTGATGGTCCAGCAGGAATGGGATGGCATGATCCCGGCCCTGAACGCCAAGAAATTCGACGTCATCGTCGCCTCGATGAGCATCACCGAGGAGCGCAAGAAGGCCGTCGACTTCTCCGACCCGTACTACGACGTCCCGTCGCGCTGGGTCGCCAAGGCTGGCGCGTTTGCCGACCACAAGCCCGAGATGCTGAAGGGCAAGACCATCGTGGTGCTGCGCAATTCGCCGCGCGCCCGCTTCGTGCAGGCGACCTACAAGGACAGCCAGGTGCTGCTCGCCGGCAAGGAGACCGAGGTCTACATGGAGCTCGCGGCCGGCCGCGCCGACATCGCCTTCGGCTCGTCGGTGGTGTCGTCCGAGTCGTTCCTGAAGAAGCCGGAAGGCAAGGGCTTCGCCCAGGTCGGTGACACGGTGCGTCTCGACGCGGGCGGCGGCGGCGTCGGCATTGCCATGCGCAAGGCTGATGGCGACCTGATCACGCGGGTCAATGCGGCCCTCAAGGTGATGAAGGCCAACGGCACCTACAAGGCCCTGCAGGACAAGTACTTCGACTTCGACATCTCCGGCAGCTGACACGCCGGCCGCCGGCCCGTTGCCGGCTGCCACCCCGGATTGCTCCCATGCTCCATGGCTATCTCCCGGCGATCCTCGGCGGTCTCGGCGTGACACTGCGCGTTGCGGCGATGTCGCTCGCCATCGCCTGCCTGTTCGGGCTCGCCGGCGCGGTGGCCAAGCAGTCCGACAGCCGCGTCGCCCGTGCGGTGGCGGATGTCTACACGACCCTGATCCGCGGCCTGCCCGAGCTGGTGCTGATGCTGGCGATCTTCTACGGCGGCCAGACCGCCGTGAACCGCCTCGCCGACAGCATGGGGTGGGGCTATGTCGACATCGACCCGTTCATAGCCGGCACCCTGACAATGGGGTTCATCTCCGGCGCCTATCTGACCGAGACGTTCCGCGGCGCCATCCTGGCGGTGCCCCGCGGCCAGACCGAGGCGGGCCTCGCCTTCGGCATGAGCCCGGCCCGCGTGCTGTGGCGCATCACCCTGCCGCAGATGGTCCGCCATGCCATTCCGGGTTTCGCCAACAACTGGCTGGTGATGGTCAAGGCCACCGCGCTGGTGTCGATCATCGGCCTCGACGACATGGTCCACCGCGCCGGGCTCGCCGCCGCGTCGACGCGCGAACCCTTCACCTTCTACGGCGCCATCGCGGTGATCTACCTGATCATCACCTCGGTCTCCATCCTCGCCCTGCATGCGCTCGACCGGCGCTTCTCGCTGGGTGTCCGCAAGGCGGACCTGTAGATGATCGACTGGGACATCGTCCGCGAGGCCCTTCCGGCCTACATGCAGGGCCTGCGCATCACGCTGCTGCTGCTGGTCCTCAGCATCAGCACGGGTTTCATCCTGTCGGTGCCGCTCGCCATGGCGCGCGTCTCGCGCCACCGTTGGCTCTCCGGCCCGGTCTGGCTCTACACCTATGTGATCCGCGGCACGCCGCTGCTGGTCCAGCTCTACATGCTGTATTTCGGCCTCGCGCAGTTCGTCGAGGTGCGCGAGAGCTTTGCCTGGCCGATGCTGAAGTCGGCGTGGTTCTGCGCCTGGCTGGCCTTCGCGCTGAACACCACCGCCTACACCACCGAGATCTTCGCAGGCGCGCTGCGCGCTACGCCGTCGGGCGAGATCGAGGCCGCCCGCAGCCTCGGCCTGCGTCCGCTGCAGATCTACACCCGCATCCTGTGGCCCGGCGCGCTGCGTCGCGCCCTGCCGCAATACGGCAACGAGGTGGTGATGATGCTGCACGCCACCGCAGTGGCGAGCGCCGTCAGCATCGTCGAGCTGACCCGCGTCGCCCGCGACGTCTACTCCGACCATCTGGTGCCGGTGGAGGCCTTCGGCACCGTGGCGGTGTTCTATTTCGTCCTCACCTTCACCCTGGTCGGTGCCTTCAAGCTCGCCGAGCGCCGCTGGCTGCGGCACCTGCGTCCGAAGGACAGCGGTCCCGCTGCCCCGGCGGCCGGGCTGGCGCGGTGACATGCTGGAGCGTTCCGATGCAGACTGAATCCATTCCCCTCCTCGCGGCCGCGCCAGGCACAAGCCAGACGCTGACCGTGCACCGCTTCGGCACCCCCGGCGCCCGGCCGCTCGCCTATGTGCAGGCCGCCCTGCATGCCGACGAGATGCCGGGCGTGATCGCCGCCCTTGCGCTGCGCGAGCGGCTTGCCGCCCTCGACGCGCAGGGCCTCGTCCGCGGCGAGATCGTGCTCGTCCCCTTCGCCAACCCGATCGGCCTCGCCCAGCAGGTTCTCGGCGTCGCGGTCGGCCGCTTTGATCTTGCCGACGGCGGCAATTTCAACCGTCATTTCGCCCGGCTCGGCCCGGATGTGGCCGAGGCCGTCGCCGGCCGGCTGGGGACGGACGCCGCCGCCAACGTCGTGACGATCCGCGCGGCGCTCGCCGCGGCGGCGGCCGCCCTGCCGGCGACGACGCCCGCACAGGACCTGAAACGCACGCTGCTGCGCCTGGCGATCGGCGCCGATCTCGTCCTCGATCTGCACTGCGACAGCGAGGCGGTGATGCACCTCTACACGCTGACGCCGCAGGCCGAGGCCTTCGCGCCGCTGACCGCGCTGCTCGGCTGCGAGGCGGTGCTGCTGGCCGAGGAATCCGGCGACGACCCTTTCGATGAAGCCTGCAGCCGCCCCTGGCTCGAGATCGCGCGGCGCCATCCGGACCGGCCGGTCCCGCTCGGCTGCCTGGCGGCGACCGTGGAGTTGCGCGGACAGGCCGACGTCGACACCGCTCTCGCAGAGAAAGACTCGGCGGCGCTGCTGGCCTGTCTGTCACTGCGCGGTATCGTCGAGGCCACGGTTCCGC
>JBMOJG010000291.1:0-4969 GCA_049316925.1 Alsobacter sp.
GCGCCTCCTCGACGGCGATCTCGTCGAACGGATTCATCGACATCTTGACGTTGGCCAGCTCGACGCCGGAGCCGTCCGGCCTGACGCGGATTTTCACGTTGTAGTCGACCACCCGCTTGACGGGCACGAGGATTTTCATCGTCGCTCCTTCCGGAGCGCTCCCGCGGTCCGGCTCTCTGGTGGGGCTTTCGGGACCGGCGGCGGACGGCGCCGCTGCGACCGGCCCCGGCCAGTCTGGTGCACCCGGCGACGGCGGGCAGACGCCTGCATGACAGGCGCCTTGCCGGGTCCATCCTCCGGAAGTCAGGCGGGGACCGTAATGGTGGGGTCGAAGCCTTGTCAACGCGCCGCGGACCCGCAGGCCGCCGCACCGATGGGTCAGGGCGTGGAAACCGCCGGTCCGGGCCGCACGCGCAGCAGCGGCAGCAGCGCGACGCCGGCGGCAAAGCCGCCCAGATGCGCCCACCACCCCGTCGTCCGCTCGTCCCCGGCCAGCGCATGATAGATCTGGAACGCCAGCCAGGCGCCGAGGATCCAGGCCGCATTCAGGCGCACCGGCACGACGTTCAGCATCAGCCCCCAGACGCGGACACGCGGGTGCAGCACCAGATAGGCGCCGACAATGCCGGCAACCGCCCCTGAGGCTCCGATCAGCGGCTGCTGTGAGGCAGGTTCGGCAACCGCATGGGCAAGCCCGCCGGCAGCCGCGCAGGCGACATAGAACGCCGTGAACCGGCCATGCCCCATCGCGTCCTCGACATTGTCGCCGAACACCTGGAGGAACAGCATGTTGCCGATGAGGTGGATCGCCGATCCGTGCAGAAACGCGCTGGTCACGAGGGTTGCCACCGGCGGAATTGCGTCGAGCCCCGGCGGCAGGATGGCGCGGCCCCACAGCACCGCCGGGATGACGCCGGCCTCCAGCGCCAGCAGCTCGACGCCGCCGCCTGCTCCCGCCCAGGCTGCCAGCCAGACAAGGCTGCACAGCACCATGATCAGCCGCGTCACGTGCGGCGCCTGGAGGCGGCGCAGCGGCGCGAGATCATAGAGCGGCAGGAACATGCCTAGCGGTTCTGGCCGGGGACCCAGAGCACGTCTGCCTCGCCCTTCTGGTTGACGTAGCGGGACGCAACGAAGAGAAAATCCGATAACCGATTGATGTATTTCAGCGCCGCATCCCCGACGGTCTCCTTGGGATCGGCTGCCAGATGCACCATCAGCCGCTCTGCCCGGCGGCAGACGGTGCGGGCCAGGTGAAGGGCCGCCGCGGCCGGCGATCCGCCCGGCAACACGAATGAACGCAGCGGCTGCAGCGCCCCATTCAGCGTGTCGATCTCCCGCTCCAGCCGCTCGACCTGCGTGTCGACCATGCGCAGCGGCTCCCAGTCCAGCTTGGTGCCGTCATCGGGCGTGCACAGGTCGGCGCCGAGGTCGAACATGTCATTCTGGATGCGGGCCAGCATCGCATCCACCTCGGGGTGATCGCCCATCGTATGCATCCGCACGAGGCCCAGCGTGGCGTTGGTCTCGTCGACCGTGCCGTAGGCCTCGATCCGCAGGTCAAACTTGGGGCGGCGCTCACCGGTCCCCAACGCTGTCGTGCCGCCATCGCCGGTGCGGGTGTAGATGCGGTTCAGGACGACCATCGGTAGCTCTCCGGGCTGTGAGTGCCTCTATATAGGTCGATCAGAAGCTGTAGCCCACCCGTACCCCGACGGTGCTCAGCCCGCGATTGCTGCTGCACAGCCCGGCATTCGACAGGTGCTCCAGCGTGCCCAGCATGGAGAGCTGCGGCGTGATCCGCACGCCGACGCTTGCGGCCTCGCGAAAGGCGCCACGGCAGCCCAGGGCCGACCGGTCCGGGGGACCATACGGCCCTGTTGGGGCATTGCTGACGGCCCCGCCGAGTGCCGCCTCGACAAACAGCGTCCGGGTCAGGTCCACCGACCAAGTCAGCCCCGCATAGCCATAACTTGTGCCTCCGGCGGTGGCTGCCATGCCGCCCGCATGGAGACGCGGCATCCAGGTCTCGAAGCCGGCCGGGCCCGGCAGCCGTGGCAGCAGGATCTCGGCCGAGATATCGACGCCGCGCGGCTCCGGGCTCGTCGGATCATGGGCGAACAGGCCAGCCCGCAGCTCGAAGCCCGCCGGTTTGTGTTCCGGCTGAGAAACGTCACCCGCCAGAACCGCACAAGGCGACACCATCACCGCCATCCCCATCGCAACGCCGGCGAGCAGATCGGTCAGCGGCAAGGTGAGGGGGAGGGGCGGGGGCAGGCGAACCATGGCGTCGGTACCAGCGGCGCAGGGCCTAGGAGGGCACGTTGGAAGGTTATGGTAAACGATTCGTTGCCGGGCCAATCAGGGGCTGCGCAGCCAGACCACCGCAAGCACCAGCAGGATGGCGACAAATTGCAGCCCGATGCGCCAGCGCATCAGCAGCTGTGACGTGTTGGGGCTGCCGCCGCGAAACATGTTCACGAGCCCTGCCAGCAGCACGAGGGCGACGGCCGCGAGGGCGAAGGGGACGAAGGCGTTCAGCGTGCCGGCCATGGCAACTCAACTCCGCAACTGTGTGACACACCGCCCGGGTGGCCCGGTCGCGTCACGCAGCCAGGACCGGCGTGTGGGGACAACGCGCAGCCCCGGCGGGCTCGACTGACGCAGCCATACGCCCGATAGGTCTGCGATCCAAGCGCCTTGCCCGGCGCCGGGAGCGCGGCGGGACCATCCGCCGCGCCGGAAGGACCGGGCGGCAGGCGACCGGTTCAGTTCACCGGCATCAGCCGCTGCAGATAGTCGAGCTCGTCCTGCGGCCGGTTTGGGTCACCCATGCGCCGGCGCAGCTCGTCCATGACCTCGCGGGCGCGCTGCTCGAGCGTTCCGCCCTTGCCACCGCGGCGGAACTTCGAGCGGTCGCCGGGATCGGTGGTCGGCGTCGGCCGGCCGAGCGGGTCGTCATTGGGCTCCGACGCCTGGGCGCGGCGGTTGCCGGGCTCGCCGGGTCCGCCGGGCTCTCCGGCCTGCTCCGTGCCATCGCCCTGCTGCATCTGCTGGGCGAGGCCCTGGGCGCCCCGCCGCAGCCCCTCGAGGGCCCGGCCCTGGGCGTCGACGGCAGAGCCATCCTCGCCCCGGCCCATGGCGCCTTCGGCCTGCCGCATCGCCTCTTCGGCATCCTCGAGGCCCTGCTCGCCATTCATGCCGTTCTCACGCATGCGGCGCTTCAGCTCGCGCAGCTGGTCGCGCAGCGCCTGCTGGCGCTGGCCAAGGCCTTCCATGCCTTCCTGACCCTCGCCGCCTTCGCCACCCTCGCCTTGTTCGCCCTGTTCGCCTTGCTGGCCCTGTTGCCCTTGCTGGCCCTGCTGGCCACGCTGTCCCTGCTGCCCGCGCTGACCTTGCTGGCCGCGCTGCGCCTGCTGCTGGCGGTTGCCCTGGCGGGCCTGCTCGCGCTTGCGCTGGCCTTCCCGGAAGGTCTTGTCGCGCAGCTCCTGCTGCTCGCGGGCCATGCGGTCGAGGTCGTCGAGTGACTGCTCCATCTCGCGCTGGCCCTGTTCCATCTGGCGCTGGCCGGGACGGGCGGTCTTGAGGTTGTCGAGAATGTTGCGCAGCTGGTCGAGCATGCGCTTGGCATCCTCGGTGGCACCGCGCCGGGCCATGTCTTCCATGCGGTCGAGCATGGACTTCAGATCCTGCGGGGTGAGCATCCGCATGTTGCGGGTGTTGTCGGCCTGCTGCTGGTTCTGATCGCGGTTGCGCAGTGCCTTCTCGGCGTATTCCTGCAGGAAGCGGTCCATCGCCCGGCGCAGATCCTGGGTGAGCTTGCGCAGCTCCTGCTCGGAGGCGCCGCGTTCGAGCGCGTCGCGCAACGCGTCCTGCGCCTGCTTCAGCGCCTTGTCGGCATCGGACAGGTCGCCATCCTCGATCTTGAGCGCCATTTCCCACAGCAAATCGGCCACAGCGATCAGGTCGGGATCGGTCTTGGCCAGTCCGAGCCGGACCGTAGCGGTGCGCAGCCCGAGATAGACCGACGGATCCGGTGTGAACTGCTCCGGCGCAATCATCAGTGCGCGCAATGAGTCCTGGATGCGGGAGCGCGACGCCGGGTCGAGGATCAGGGTGCGACGCTGCTCCACCAGGGCCCGGGCCAGCGGCTGCGAGAAGCTGCGCTGCGGCAGCGTCACCCCGATGGTGAAGCTCTGGCCCTCCTGGCCGGGCTCGTCGCGCGCCACCAGCGTCATCTCGACGCGGGCGCCCGCCCAGGGATGCTCGCCAATATCGAGAACGCTGCGGGCCTCGCCGTCGCGGTTGTCGCCGCCGGGCAGGCTCAGCGCCAGCACGGGCGCCGGCAGCAAGGGCGGACGCTTGGCCTCCACCGGCTTGCCGTTGCGCAGCTGCCGTCCGAAGCGGACCTCGGCGCTGACGACGCCGTAGTCGTCCTTCACCGCATAGGGGATCGTCAGCTGCCCGCGATCGCCCGCGACGGGCTCGCTGAGCAGCTCGATCAGAGGCGGTTGGTCGGGGATCGCCGCGACCGCGATCGAGGCCAGCGGCCGCCCGTTGCGGCGGACGGTCACAGTGCCCTCGCCGGTAATTGTCCAGCGCGCCTCGTACCCGGCCACGTCGGGCTTGCGGGGTGCAGGAGCAGCTTGGCCCTCGGCCGCCTTGGGTGCCTCGGGCACCGCGAGGCCCCCGACCAGGCTGACGGCGAGGCCCTCGGGATCGGACGCACGCAGCACCAGCACGGAGCGCACGGGAACGCGCGCACGCGGCGCGGCCTCGCCGGTCCCGGCAAGGGACTTGAGATCGAGCAGCACCGGCGGCACCTGCGTGTAGGCCGGCGGATCGATCCAGCCGTCGAGGCGGAAGCCGGCGGCCTGGGCCGCCGTTCCCGACCAGTCAAACGCTTCGGCCAGCCGCGCCTTGCGCTCCGGCCCGGCAACGAAGAACGCCGCCAGCACCGCGAACGCGA
>JBMOJG010000292.1:0-4943 GCA_049316925.1 Alsobacter sp.
CCACCGGCAGCAGGCAGGGCAGGGGCCAGCGAACCCTTCGCAGCGGCTTCTGTCGTCCGGGCGGGGTGGCTTTCGACCCGGTGGGGCAAGCCGGTCAGGACCCTCGGGGCAGGTCAGTCAATCGACTGACGCAGGTCTTCCATCGGCTGCTGTGAAACCTGGATGCTGCCCGATCGGGGTCTGTCCAGATCGAGGACAATCATATGCGACAGGGTCAGCAGGACCAGTAGCAGCGCCGTCTGAGGCAGATGCTGCTTGAGACTGCTGCCGAGCACGGTCCCGAGCATCGCCATTGCCAGGATGGCATAGACGAGCAGCAGCCATTGCACGAAGTCAGGAATGTGGGCCGCGCGTGCGGCCGCCCGGGCAGAGGCGAGGTCAATGCTTTCGTTCAGGGAGTCCATCACGCCGCGCGTCAGCAGCGGCGGACTGTCGCTGCGCAAGGCGACGCCCGTTGCTGCCCACAGCTGCTGTTGCAAGACCAGGGCACCGGCCTCGGGCGGACTCTCCGCCGTGCTGTTGGACCAGCCCAGGCGAGCGTCGACATAGCGGCGCATCAGATCACTCATCACGGTTCGGTCCGGCTCATCCAGAAGCTGGATCCGCAACCACGTTGTGCCGAGGGCGTTGGCCTCCTCGACCACCAACTGTCTGCGGGTATCGTAGCGATCCATGGCCATCGAAAAGGAGAAGCCGAGCAGAAGCGCCAGAAGGCCCAGAACAGCAGACAGAAGATGCGCGCCCCCGGGCGGTGGCTCGGACCCCGCGTCGGCCGCTCGTTGAAGTCGGGTCTGCCCGGCGTAGCCCAGGGCGACAGCGATCGTCAGCGTGGACAGGAGCAGTAAACCGACCACCCAAAGGGGGGGCATAACCAGCCAGGACATCGCCGCTCCTTGCCGTTCCCGTCACACCTCCCGCTGCCTTCCCCGGACTGGCCACGGCCGAACGGCTCTCGGGGGCGATGACATCGGAACCATCGAACAGACTGAAACTCGCGCCATCCCCATGCCTGTTGTCAAGCGCGAAGCCCGGGCCGACGGTCGAGATGGCGACCGGGCCGTCAGCTTGCGGATGTTCGAGCAGCCACCACGCGGTCAATCAGCCGGCGCACCAGGTCCGTCGCATCCCTGTGCACCAGGTCATGGATGTGCGGGCCGTTGAGCCCGCTTCCACCTGCCGTATCGATCCTTACGGCCGTGAACCCCATCCGTCGTTGCACAGGGCCACGCCGGCCAGGACAGACGCCGGGATTGCCACAAAGCCAATGAGAGCGATCCGGTTATGCCAGGAGGACACAGGTCCGGGTCCGGACCGGTCGAAGCGGGGTGCCGGCCGGGTGGCGCTCAGCGGGCAGGACCGGGTGCCCGGGCTTCCCGGTCAACCGGGCCTGCGATCGGACCTTGCCCTTTCCGGCAGGGACGGCCCGAGGGATATGTGCGGGGGTGTGATGAAACACCCCCGCACGGCATCATCAGTTTGGCAGGGAAACGGCGTCTGTGACGTGGATCACGCCGTTTGACTGGAACAGATCGGCCTGGATCACCGTGGCAACGCCGCCATTCTCGTCGGTCAGGATCACTGAGCCACCACGCAGCGACGCTGTGAGGGTATCGCCTGAGACTGTGGTCATGGCGGCCGATCCGCCACCAGCCTGGATCAGGGCAATCACGTCAGCGGCGGCAACGCGACCGGACACGACGTGGTAGGTCAGGATCTTTGTCAGGATGGCGCGATTGGCCGGCTGGACCAGGGTCTGGACCGTGCCGGACGGCAGGGCGGCGAAGGCGGCGTCTGTGGGGGCAAAAACCGTGAAAGGGCCTGCGTTGGCCAGGGTATCGCCAAGGCCTGCGGCCCGGGCCGCGGCGACCAGGGTCGTGTGTGAGGGCGAGGCGACGACGGCCTCGACAATGGTCTGCTGAGCCTGAGCGATGGAGGACGCTTCAGCGGCCGGGCTTGCCATGGCGGGCGCGGCGACGAGCAGGGCGACGGCCGAGACGGCGCCAGTGAGGGCGTTGAGCTTCATGGGGTGTTTCCTGACTGCGATCGCCTCAAGGCGACCGGAGTAGATAACGGTGGCGTCCCGCTCGCAGATGCGTAGCGGGCTTGAGCGCGTCAAGCTGCCGCATGCGTTGCAAGCTTCCTGCTGAGACCCGCTCCCCTGAAACTGAGTCCCGGGCCGGAAACATCCGGCTTCGGGTGCTCCAGAGAGGTGGGGCTGATCACCGTTCACATCGACCGGGATCTGATCAGCAGCCCCACTGTTCGCCGGTTTCGCAACCCGGTGGCGTGGGTCCGGGCCGCTGCGGTTGCATGATTTCTGGCCGGGCGGTGCGGTGCGGCTTTCGACCGGGCGCGGTTAGCCTGTCAACGCCGAAACAAGGAGATTGGAACCGCCCCTAAAGATCCAACGTCAGTTGCCCGGTCGCTGCCGGCTTGCGCCCGGTGCCGCGTCTGGCTCCGGTCATTGGCATACCGGTCTTGCGGCTGCCATGCCGGTCAACGATGTCGCGCGCCGCCGTTTTGTGATCGGCGCGCTTGCGGATCCCATGGAGCGCATCGCGCGCTGCCCTGGCGGCAGCCGCATTGTCCACGATCGGCGGGGGATATGAAAGAGACGACGCCCTATCCCAGCGCCACGGTTCATGAATGAAAACATCCGGCACGCTTGCCAGTTCAGGCAGGTGGGCGCGCACAAACTGCCCTGTCGGGTCCTGATCATAGCCCTGTTTCAGGGGATTATAGATCCGAACGGTATTGATGCCCGTTGTCCCCGATTGCATTTGCACCTGCGGCCAGTGGATGCCCGCTTCATAGTCGACAAATTTGCGGGCCAGATGCAGCCCGCTTTCCCGCCACGGCAACCAGAGGTGATAGCTGGCAAACGACATCAACATCGCGCGCATGCGGAAATTGATCCAGCCGTGCTGATTGAGTGCTCGCATACAGGCATCGACAAAAGGAAAGCCGGTATTGCCCTCGCTCCAGGCGGCCAGGCGCCGGGCATCGGCCACATCGGGGCGCAGGCCGTCATAGGCGCGATGAAGATTTTCAAATTCGATGCGCGGCTCGTCCTCCAGCTTTTGCATGAAGTGGCAATGCCAGTGCTGCCGCCCGGCAAAGGAGAGCAGCGAAGCCCGCCAGCTTTGGGCACCAGGCTCGTCCCCGGTCTTCAACCCCCGCATTCGCGCCCAATTGGCCTGTGCTACTTCGCGCATGGAAATCGTGCCCCAGGCAAGGTGCGGCGACAGGCGCGAACTGGCATCAAAGGCCGTTACCGGGCTGGACATCCGGTAGCGATAGTCACGGCCGCGCTGGTACAGAAAGCTGTCCAGGGTGGTCATCGCCGCCGATCTGCCGCCGCGCTGTCGATGGGGGCAAGGGTCGGGCGCAAGGCCGAGTTCGGCACTGGTCGGAATATGGGTGGGCCAATCGCCGGCCAATGGGGGCAGCATGACAGGCGGCAGCGTGATTGGCTCTGCCATGTCGTGGTCCCATGCCCTGGCCCAGCCATTGCGCGATCGTATTCGCCGGATCACGCCAAACTGCCGCGCCTCGTGCCAGGGCACGGCTGCCGCCCGGGCCCATGCCTTCACCGTCAGATCGCGCGCATAGGTCCAGCCGTTGCCGGTTTCCTCGTGGCTCCAGAGTGCGGCTATGCCGTGGAGCCGATGCAGGCGGTCGAGGGTGGCGGCGGCTTCTCCCACCACCACGCACAAGGGCTGGCCCAGACCGGCAAGAACGACCTGAAGCTCGCCAAGGCTCTCGGCAGCAAACTCCCATTGCCGCGCCGAAGCGTCGGGCTGCCGCCATAAATCGGGCTCGACGATGTAGAGGGGCAAGACTGGCCCGGTTCCGGCCATCGCCGCCTGTGCCGCCAGTGTCAGCGGCCTGTGATCGGCAACGCGCAGATCGCGTTTGAACCATACGACGTTGAGGGGCTGCGTCATGGCATGCCCAGACTTTGCAGCAGGCCGGGAATGCGCTCCCTGAATGGAAAGAAGCCCTTGGTGGCATGGGGCCAGAAGCAGGTATCCCAATCGCGACGGACGGACGACAGGGTGACGCCTTCGGACGCCAGCTGCAGCCCAAGCTGCGCCAGTTCATCGGCAATGGGGCCAACGGGTGCATAGGCCGTCACAATGTGCCGCACGCCCGCTGCTTGCGCTGCGGAAACCAGACGGTGCGGATCGAGCATATCGTTGAGGTCTACGCTGCATTGAAAATGCGCACCCACACGGGCCGCTGTATCGGTTGATGCCGGGGCCACGAAACGTCGGGCATTCTCGCCCCGGAGCAAGGCCGGATCATGGGCAACCAACGCCGCCTTGATGCCACCGCCTTGCGGAAACAGCGTTTCGGGATGCAGATCTTCGTGCGTCACAAGCAAGAGTGCCGGGTTGCCGGGGTCAACGACCCCGATGTCGGGCAAAGGCAGCGCCGCCTCAATCGGGGGCTCGGTCAGGGCAACGGCTTCTCTGGCCAATCCAGTCGGTGCAAACCGGCCGCCGGTGTAGCGCGCGATGTTGTCCGTGGTGGCCAGATAGGTTTTGCCGGCCGTCTGCAATCCTGCCACCCAGCGCCATGACAGCGTATTGCTTGCGGGATCGGCATCGATCAGATGGCGCAGGAAAAACTCTGCGCCCAGCGCCCACGGCAGGCGCAGTGTGAATATCCAGATCGAGGCGAACCACATTCGCGCATGGTTGTGCAGGGTACCGGTCGAGACCAGCTCCCGCGCCCAGTCATCAAACCCCTCGATACCGGTGTTGCCCGCCTCGGCATCCGTCAGCGCAGAGGCATCGGACAAGCCATCCCGCTGACGCTGCTGCTCGTCGAGATAGCGGGCCCAAACCGCAGGGCGATCACCCGCGACGGCCGGGAACTGGCCATCAAGGTCCAGTATCCCGGTGTGCGTGAAAGCATCGATGCCGACGTCGACAACG
>JBMOJG010000293.1:0-4939 GCA_049316925.1 Alsobacter sp.
GAGGTGCTCCGCATCGGCGGACAGGGCCGCGGCGGCCTCTGCCCGGAGGTCGAGCAACACCTGCTCGGCCTGTGTGTGCGCCAGCGCGGCAGCTGCGCGCCCGGCACGGCGGCGTTCCTCGCGCAGCGTGCGCAGGCGCAGCAGCGCGGGGAGCCGGGCGCTCACCGGGCGAGCTCCGCAAGGGCGGCGACGGTGGCGTCGAAGCCCGCCGTCTCGCCCTGCTGCTGGACCAGGAAGGCGGTGATGGCGTCGCGGCGCGCCAGCGCGAGATCAGCCAACGGATCGGCGCCCGGCCGATACTCCCCGACCTCGACGAGCAGCTGGATGTCGCGCCATTTCGCCAGCAGGGCGGCGACCCGCGCAGCAGCGGCGCGGTGCGCCGGCGTCACCACCTGCCCCATCACGCGGCTGCGGCTCGCCAGCACGTCGATGGCGGGGAAATGGCCGGCGGCGGCCAGCCGATCGGACAGGACGATGTGGCCGTCGAGCAGCGAGCGGGTCTCCTCCGCCACCGGATCGGCGGCGGCGTCGCCCTCGACCAGCACCGTGTAGAAGGCGGTGATGGAGCCGGTGACGCCCATGCCGGCGCGCTCGAACAGCTGCGGCAGGGCGGCGAAGACCGAGGGCGGGAAGCCGCGCCGCGCCGGCGGCTCGCCCGCCGCCAGCCCGACCTCGCGCAACGCCCGCGCCAGCCGGGTCACGCTGTCGACGACCAGCAGCACGCGGGCACCCCGGTCGCGAAAGTGCTCGGCGATGGTGGTGGCGACGCGGGCGGCCTGCATGCGCTCGGCCGGTGGCCGGTCGGCGGTGGCCGCCACCACGACGGAGCGTGGCCGCAGCCGCGGCCCCAGCACCCGGGCGACAAAGTCGCCGACCTCACGGCCGCGCTCGCCGACCAGCGCGACGACGATCACGTCGGCCGCCGTGCCTCCGACGATGTCGCCGACGAGCGTGGACTTGCCCGCCCCGGCGCTGCCGAAGATGCCGATGCGCTGGCCTTCCGCACAGGTCAGCAGCCCGTCGATGGCGCGCAGTCCAACCGGCAGAGGCCGGGCGATGGCCCGTCGGGCGAGGGCCGGCGGCGCGGGAGCATCCAGCGGCCGGCGCTGGGCACCGGGCGGGGCCGGATTGCCGGCACCCTCCAGTGGCACCCCGAAGGCGTCGACGACGCTGCCCAGCAGGTGATCGCCCACCGGGATCGCGGCGACCCGGCCGAGCGCGGTGACGAGGGTGCGGGCGGACAGTCCGGCCGTACTGCCCTGCGGCGCCAGAACGGCGACGGCACCGTCGAGGCCCACGACCTCGGCGAAGCGGGTCTCGCCGCCCTCCGGATTGCGCAGCGCGCAGAGCTCACCGATGCGGGCGGCGGGCAGTTCGGCGCGCAGCAGCGGCCCGGTGACGGCCACAAGCCGGCCGGCCTCGGGCCGGAAGCGGGCGCCGTCGAGCCGGCCGGCGAGGCGGTGCAGTTCGGCGGCGAGGGGGCCGGCGCTCATGCGTCGCCCCCCAGCGCGTCCCGCAGGCGGTCGAGCTGCTGGCCGGGGCCGACATGGACCCGGCCGCCGCCGGCCTCCAGCACCATCTCGTCGCCGTTGAGCGTCGGGTCCGGCTCGACCGCGCGCACCGCCAGGGCACAGCCCTCGGCCTGCCAGGCAGTGAGCGCGGCGCGGACCTGCCCGGCAATCGGCAGCGGGACGCGCAGCACCGCACCGACGGCGGCGGCGGCCTCATCGAGGGCAGCGATGACGATGCGGCGGCGACGCTCGTCGGGGGGCAGGTCGCCGAGGATGCGACGAACTGCTTCGATAACAAGGGATTGCAGCAACGGCTCGACCGCGCGCAGCCGGTCGCGGGCCTCGTGCATCGCCGGCTCGAGCGTGTCCAGCGCGTGCCGCAGGCCGTCGCGCCAGCCGGCCGCGAGACCAGCCTGGCGCCCCTCGGCGCGGGCGGCCTCGGCGGCCGCCATGGCCTGACGGTGCAGGTCGTGGATCGCGTCATGGGCTGCCGTCGCTGCGATCAGGCGGTCGACCTCGGCGGCGCGGATGACACGGCCGGCCGGTCGGCCGGGTTCGCCTGCAAGACGACGCGAAACCGGTACGGGGGACACGGGGCGGTTCACGACGCAGGCTCCCGCGCCGCCGCAAGGGCTGCGGCGACGAGCGTGTCGAGAACCGGTTCAGGCGGGATCGGGCCGGGCCAGCGCGTCGCCGGTGGCAATGCGGCGCGGATCAGTGCTGCACCCTTGTCGAAGCGCGCCGACCACGCGGCAACCAGTGCCGCCCCCAGGGCCTGGAGATCGCAGCGTCCGGCGGCAGCGGCCGCAAGGTCGATCCCTTCAGCCGGGGGCGCTGCGCCGCGCAGGGCCAGCGCCGCCGCCATGAGGGCATCGTCGACGGCAACCGGCAGGGCGCGCCAGTCCGCCTTGCGGATCGCCGGGCCGCTGCCGGCGAGCGCCGCCGCGAGGCCGAGCAGCAGCGCGGCGCGGGCGAGGATCGCCGGCGTGTGGATGTCGAGCCAGGCCCAGGCGGGACTGACAGAGGGGTCGGCAGTGTCACCAAGCTGCAGCCGCAGGGCGGCCAGCCGCGACACCCGGCCGCGCAGGCGCGGGCTCCGGGCCAGCCGTCCGGCCAGATCCGGCCGCTCCGGCAGGCCGAGCGCTGCGGCAAGACGGCCCCCGGAGACCACCGCCAGCAGGGCGGGCGCTGCCATGGCATGACTTACCGCGCCAGACTTGCGGGCCGCGCAGGCGTGGGCCACCGCTTCGGCCTGGGGTGCCTCTGTGGTCCGGCGATACGGGGCGACGGGCATCAGCCGGCCTTCCGGAACAGGCCACGGAGGCCGAGGATGCCGCCGCCGAGCGCGAGCAGCGCGGCGCCAAACACGGCCAGCGTGCCGAAGCCGCCGCCCAGAGCGCGGGCCGGCAGCGCCGGTCGCAGGTCGGGATCGGAGCCGGGCTGGGCGACGAAGGAGGCGATGGTCACGTCGCGCGGGTTGAGCCCCTGGACCGAGGCGGCGACGATCTGGCGGATCTTGGGAACGAGCTCGTCGGGGTCGGCGGCACTGCGATAGTGGACGACCACCGAGGCCGAGGCGCGGCTCTGCGGCGCCCCGCGCAGGTCAAGCTCGGGCACGACGACGTGGACGCGGGCCGAAACCACCCCGTCGATGCCCGATACCGTGCGGCCGATCTCCTGGTTCAGCGCGAACATCATCCGGGCTCGCTGCTCGAAGGGCGAGACGATCAGCCCGTCGGCGGGAAACACCTCGGCGAGGGTGCGGAAGCTCTCGCGCGGATAGCCGGCCCGCTTCAGCGCCTCGACGGCGGCGGGAAAATCGCCGCCGGGCACCAGCACGCGGTAGCCGCCGGTCTCGCCGCCGTCGCGGCTTGCCGGAATGCCCTGCTGCGACAGAACCGCCACCATCTCGTTGGCGTCGCGCTGCGACAGGTTGCGGTAGACTTCCTCGCGGCACGACGCGAGCGCGACCGGGACAAGTGCCCAGGCCCAGCGGGACGAGAATGACATCGTCTCTCCTCGGGCCGCGGCGCAATCATGCCTACTGGCCCTGCCACAGGGATCTCACCCCGCCGGATACCTCGGAGACGACCTTGGACAGGAGATAGGTCCGCATCGCGAAATCATAGGCCCGGTTCAAGCCGGACAAATCGATCGACAACCCCGAGCCGGCTGATGATGTCGTAACCGACACCGGCGCGGGAACAGCGGAACCCTTCAGTCCCTTACCAAGATCGATGAGGCGCTGGGCCTCACCGAGGACGCCATCCAACGGCGTTCGAACAATGGGGCCGACTCTAGCGGCATCGTCGTTAACGATCCGTTGAGCATGCCAGGCCGGATCGCTGGCCTGGGGCTGGGTGCCGGCGAAAGCCTCGGCTGCGAAGAGTTCGGGGCGGGCAGCAGGCGGCGCGACCGCGCCCGCAACGGGTGCGATGAGCATGAGGGAATCTCCCGGTTGCAGGGAGCGTCCGGCGGCGGCCCGGGCAGGGCCGGCCGAACGCTGGAGGAGCGTCACCGACCGGCCTTCTGGACCGTCCTGAGGGTCTCGGCGATCACCATCCCGAAGATGCCGGCCGCCGCACGGGTGGCTGCTGCATCGAGACGGCGCGTAGCGTCGTCGGAAGTCGGGGTGGGGGACCGGGTCGCAACGGGAATCGTGGCCGCTTTGGCGGCTGGTGCAATCAACATCATGGCAATCATCCGGGTGGTCCGGGACGCAAAATGTCCCGACGTTTTCCTACCAGAGTGCGGCTCAGTCTGCCGCGATTCTTCCAAACTTGATTACCGAAACAGGCTCCTGCCGCGCGGACGGGGTGGACCCCTGTGACAAGACCGTCCCGACAAAGGCGACAAAGCCCGGCGGCCCGACGACGCGCACGGTCGCCGACGGCTCGTCGACCTGCACCTGCACGCCGTGCCCCTCGGCGCCGTACCGGCGCAGCGTGGCGCAAAGCCGGGACTCCGATGCCGCCACGACGTTGAACACCTTGGAGTCGACGCTTGCGAGGCCGGCAGCCTCGACCGTGTGGCCATCCGTCCACCAGACGAGGCCGTGGTCGCGTGACAGGGCATCGAGTGCATCCGCCAGCGTGCCCTCGACGCGCGAGCGCCGCAGCTGGCCGGTGATACCGGGGCCGGAGCGCAGCGGCCGGCCGGCCAGCGTCGCGAGTTCTGCGAGAGCCTCGGACAGTGGCTGGTCGAGGAGCACGGCACGCAGCACAGCGGGGTCTGAAACCGGGCGTGCGGCAAACTCATCGGGCCGCTCGGAGGGGCACAGCGGGGCGGCGACTGCGTGGGTCGCCAGCAGGGCGACGACCGCGGCGGCGAGTACCGGCATGCGCATGGCGAAGGCTCCGACCCGGTGCGGCATCGCCCGTTTAGACACCCGGTCCGGTTAACCGTGTCCTAACGGGACAGCCGTTCAC
>JBMOJG010000294.1:0-4929 GCA_049316925.1 Alsobacter sp.
AGGCCCTGCACCTGCGGGTTCTGCGACAGGTCCGCGTAGGACGCGTAGGAAATCCGCCGTTCCTCCGCCCAGTGGCCGACGGCGTCGAAATCGATGCAGATGATGGCGGTCAGCTGCTCGCGCCCGGCGCCGATGACCGCGACGTTGCGGAGATAGGGGCTGAACTTGAGCCGGTTCTCGATGAAATTCGGGATGAAGCGCTCGCCGTCGGCAGTGCGCACGACCTCGCTGACGCGGCCCAGCACGATGAGGTCGCCATCCTCGTCGATCCGGCCGGCGTCGCCGGTGTGCAGCCAGCCGTCGACGATGGCCTTGGAAGTTCCCTCAGGGTCGTCGAAATAGCCGTCGATGACAGAGGGCGAACGGACCAGGATTTCGCCGCTGTCGTCGACGCGCAGCGCGACGCCGTCCATGGGGCGGCCGACGGTATGCAGCTTGACGCGCCCCTCGGCCTGGGCGGCGGTGAGCGCGCAGGTCTCGGTCTGGCCGTAGAACTGCTTCAGCTTGATGCCCAGCGCCCGGAAGAACAGGAAGGTGTCCTCGCCCAGCGCCTCGCCGCCAGTGAAGGCGCGCTCGGCCCGCGTCAGGCCGATGAAGTCTCGCAGTGGCGCGTAGATCAGCACGTCGCCCACCCTGTCGATCACGCTTTCGGCCAGTGTCGGCGTGCCGCCGGCAAGGCGCTTGCGCTCCAACTCGACGGCGCGCGGCATGAAGAAGTCGAACAGCTTCCGCTTCAGCGGCGTCGAGTTTTTCATGCCGACCTGGATGCGAGTCAGCAACTGGTCCCAGGCGCGCGGCGCGGCGAGATAGAAGGTTGGCGAAACCTCGCGCAAGTCGTGCAGGACCGTCTCCTGGCGCTCGGGAATGTTGATGGTCGCGACCATCATCAGGCCGGCGCCGAGCGTGAACACGAAGTCGCCGACCCATGCGGTCGGCAGATAGGCGAACAACTCCTCGTGCATGTTGAAATAGCCGCTCGACGCGGCATTCGTCACGCCGCGCGTGACGTTGCGGTGGCGCAGCGGAATGCCCTTGGGCAGGCCCGTCGTGCCCGAGGAGTGCAGCAGCACCGTCACGTCGTCCGGTCCGGCCCGGGTGACGAGATCCGCCGCCAGGTGCGGCTCTCGCGCCAAACGGGCCCGACCGGCAGCGATCAGCGCGTCGAAGGAGACGATGCCGTCCTCCGCATAGGCGCCGATGCCGCGCTGGTCGTCATACACGATGGTGGCGGGGCGGCCGGCCTTGGCGCGCAGTTCCAGGAGCTTGTCGACCTGCTCCTGGTCCTCGGCAACCGCCAGCATCGGGGCGCCGTGGCGGGTGGCGGCGATCAGCTCCTCGAGCGGCACATCCGGGAAGACCGGGGAGGGAAAGGCGCGCAGCATGTTGGCGGCCAGCATGGCGAAATACAGCCTTGGCCGGTTGTCGCCGATGATCGTCACGGCCGTGCCGGCGGCGACGCCATGCTGCTCGAAGCCGGCCGCGATGGCGGTGACCTCGTCCAGCACCTGGCGCCAGGTCTGCTCCTGCCAGACGCCGTATTTGCGCTCGCGAAAGCCGATGCGGTCGCCGAACTGCGCCGCGTTGCGGGCAAGCGCGGCAATGAGCGTTGCCGGGGTGCCGTCGTCATGGGTCGGCCAGGCGGCGGCGACGGGGGAACGTGGCGCGGCGTTCATGCGGCGCCCTCGCGGTGGCGCTTGGCGGCGCGCTCGCCCAGATAGGCAGACACAACCTTGGGATGTGCGATCGCCTCCTGAGGCGGCCCCTCCGAAATGATCTCGCCATAGCTGAGGACGACGACGCGGTCGCAGATCGCCGTCACCACGTCCATGTGGTGCTCGATGATCAGGATGGTGACGCCGCGGGCCTCGCGGGCATCCAGGATGAAGCGGGCGATGTACTCCTTCTCCTCCTGGTTCATGCCGGCCATCGGCTCGTCCAGGATCAGGAATCGCGGCTCCGCCACCAGCGCGCGGGCCAGTTCCACGCGCTTCTGCAGCCCGAGCGGAATGACATCGACGGGCTCGTCGCGGATGTCCTGGAGCTGCATGAACTCGATCACCTCCTCGACCATGCGCCGGTGGGCGAGCTCCTCGCGCTGCGACCACCACCAGTAGAACAGCGTGCCGAGCGCACTCGGCTTCATGTGGACATGGCGACCGATGAGGATGTTGTCGAGGACGCTCATGCCCTTGAACAGCGCGAGGTTCTGGAAGGTGCGTGCGACGCCCTTGCGGGCGATCTCGTGCGGGGCCACCCGGGTGATGTTCTCGCCGAACAAGGTGACGGTGCCGGCCTCGGGCGGATAGAAGCCGGTCACGACGTTGACCAGCGTCGTCTTGCCCGAGCCGTTGGGCCCGACGAGGCCGAAGATCTCGCCTTCGTGAACGTTCAGCGTCGTGCCCTTGAGGGCCTTGAGGCCGCCGAACGACCGCTCGATGCCATCGCAGGTCAGCACGATGGGCCGGTGGGCGGAGGGAGATGGCGGGGTGGGCTGCTGCTGCGTCACGGCATCACATCCTGAACACGCCGTAATGCGGGTCGCCACCGGGTGCATTCAGCGCTGCCGACAGGGCGATGGCAAGCGCGTTGCGGGTGTCGAGCGGGTCGAGGATGCCGTCGTCCCAGATCTCGGAGGTGGAGTACCAGGCGCTCGACTGGCGCCGGTACTCGTCCAGGATCGGCTCGCGGATCGCCGCAATGCCGGCGGCATCGAGCGCCTCGCCGTGGCGGGCGAGCTGGCGGATCTTGATGTCGGCGAGCACATTGGAGGCCTGCTCGGCGCCCATCACCGAGATCTGGCTCTGC
Organism: Alsobacter sp.; assembly: GCA_049316925.1. Classification (GTDB taxonomy): domain Bacteria; phylum Pseudomonadota; class Alphaproteobacteria; order Rhizobiales; family Beijerinckiaceae; genus Alsobacter. The sequence goes on from JBMOJG010000294.1 coordinate 2,806, forward strand.
GGCCACATGAACAGGAAGCGTGTGTCGAAGGCGCGGCCGGACATGCCGTAATTCCCTGCACCGAACGAGCCGTTGACCACCAGGGTGATCTTGGGCACCTCGAGCCCCGCCACCGCCATGATCATCTTGGCACCGTCCTTGGTGATGCCGCGATGCTCGTATTCGCGCCCGATCATGTAGCCGGTGATGTTCTGCAGGAAGAGCACCGGGATGTGCTTCTGATCGCAGAGCTGCATGAAATGCGCGCCCTTGAGGGTCGAGTCGTTGAACAGCACGCCGTTGTTGGCCAGGATGCCGACGGGGCAGCCCCACAGATGGGCGAAGCCGCAGACGAGCGTGGTGCCGTAGGCCGGCTGGTACTCGTGGAAACGCGAGCCGTCGACGACGCGGGCGAGGATCTCGCGCATGTCGAACTGCACCTTGATGTCGCGCGGAATGATGCCGTAGAGCTCGGCCGGGTCGTAGGCCGGGGGTTCGGGATCGATCCAGCCCGCCGACGGCGCGGGGCGCTTTGCGAAGGTGCCGACAATCTCGCGGGCGATGGCAATGGCGTGGCGTTCGTTGTCGGCCGGATAGTCGGCAGTTCCGGAAATCCGCGTGTGCACGTCGGCACCACCAAGATCGTCGACCGTGACCTCCTCGCCGGTCGCCGCCTTCACCAGCGGCGGCCCGCCGAGGAAGATGGCGCCGGTACCGCGCACGATGACGTTGTATTCGGACAGGGCCGGCACATAGGCGCCACCGGCGGTGCAGTGGCCAAGCACGATGGCGACCTGGGGGATGCCCATCTTCGACAGGATCGCCTGGTTGCGGAAGATCCGCCCGGCCAGATAGCGATCGCCGAAGAGTTCCGCCTGCAGCGGCAGGAAGCCGCCGGCGCTGTCGCACAGATGCAAGACGGGCAGGCGGTTCTCGATGGCGATGTCGAGGGTGCGAACGATCTTCTTTACCGACAGCGGGTACCAGGCCCCGCCCTTCACGCTGGCGTCGTCGGCATGGATGATGACCTCGCGACCCGACACGATGCCGACGCCCGAGACGATGCCGGCGCCCGGCACATCGCCGCCATAGGCCTGGTTGGCGGCCAGCGTCGAGAACTCGAGGAAGGGCGTGCCGGGATCCAGCAGCGCCTCGATTCGGTCGCGCACGAACATCTTGCCCTGCCGGTCGAGCCGGTCGCGGTCGCGCTGCGGGCGGACATGGCGGGCCAGGTGCTGGCGCTCCCTCAGCTGGGCGGCGAGGCCGAGATTGTGGTCACGGTTGGCGGCGAACTCGGCCGAACGCGTATCGAGGGCGGAGTGGATGCGGCGCATGTCAGCCCCCTGCCGTAACGGTGACGAGGGGGGCATCGCGGTCGAAGCTCTGTCCCTGCACAACATGGAGCGCGGCGACGACACCGTCGTGCCAGGCGCGGATCGTCGTCTCGAGCTTCATGCTCTCGATCACCACCAGGGCGTCGCCGGCGACGACCGCCTGCCCGGCGGCAACGTCGATGCGCACGACGGTGCCGGGCATCGGCGCCCGGGCCACGTCCCCGCCGCCGGCCGACGCGGCGTCGGCAAAGCGGCGCGTCGGATCGAGGTGACGCAGCGCATGCGTCCGGCCGGCGATATGCACGTGCAGGTCTTCACCCTCGACAGCGAGAAGTACCGGCTGCGCCAGACCGTCGACGGAAAGCGTGTAGGCGCCGTCGCCGGTCGGCACGAGGTCGACACGGGCTCCGCCGGCATCGCCCGACAGGCGGTAGCCGGTGCCGTCACGGGTGAGCCAGACCTCGATGTCGGTGCCGCCGATGGTGAATGCGTGCCGCATGTCAGTTCCGCCAGCCTCCGATGGATGCGTGGAGGCGCGGGACGGCATCGGCCGCATCGCGAATGGCTCGCGTCGACAGTGCCGCCACCGCCGCAAGGGCAAGGCAGGTGCGCGGATCGAGCTCCGGCTCGGCGGCGAGGTCAGGATGCGCGTCGATCCAGCCGGTGTGCACGGCCGCCGCGGCGAAGTCGGGATCGGCCATCAGGCGGTCGAGGAACCCGGCATTGGTCTCGCAGCCCAGCAGGGCAAAGTCGGCAAGCGCCCGACGTGCCCTTGCAATCGCTTGCGTCCGGTCAGCGCCATGCACGATCA
>JBMOJG010000295.1:0-4926 GCA_049316925.1 Alsobacter sp.
GCAGGGACACGGCTGGGTGCTTTGCAGGAGCGCCTGCACGCCGAGCAGCTGGCGCGGGCGGCGCTGCTGGCCGAGGAGTCCGAGGAGCTGGCCCTGGCGCTGACGGGGATCCTGCCGTGACCGGCCGCCCCGTCGCCGTGCCGCTGCCGCTGCCGTCCGTTGCCCGCCGCCAGGCCCGCCGCGATGGCTGGCTGGCCATGCTGCGCGAACCGTTCCGCCTGCCGCTGGGGGAGGGCGTCATGACCCTCCAGCCGGCGGCGGCGGAGCCACGACCCGCCGGGCCGCTGCTGCGGATCGACGCGCTGGTGGCCGGCCGTGCCGCCAGCGTGTGGTGCCCGCGCGAGCTGGGGGATGCGCTGCTGCGCGACAGCTTCGCGCTGGCGCCGGCCGATGCCGATCCGGCCCTGCTGCCGCTGCTGGTCGAGGAGGCCGCGACACCAATGCTGGCCGCCGTCGAGCGCGCCTCCGGCCTCTCGGTTGCGCTCACAGCCGTGACGCCCGTCGACGCGGTGCCTGACGGTGCCAGCGCGGCCTTCATGGTGACGGCGTCCGGCTGGCCGGCCGCCAAGGCCTGGCTGGCCTGCAGCACCGCCGATGCGCTGCGCCTCGATGCGGCGCTGCACGCCCTGCCAGTGCGGCCGCAACCCTGGCGCGACCTGTCCGTCTGGATAGCGCTGCGGGTCGGCGTCGCCACCCTGTCGCGCGCCGAGATCGCCGGGCTCGCCCCCGGCGACGCGGTGCTGCTGGACGTCTGGACCGGCGCCTTCGGCAAGGCCGTCGCGGTCGTGGCCGAGACCGCCGGCCAGACCTGCACCGCCGGTCCCGCCGGCTTAGTCCTCGACGGAGCGCTGCAGCCCCGCCGCCGCGGCCGTTCCGCTCCGGCTCCTGCCCACCCCCCGCAACCCCGCACCTGGGAGGCCTTCATGTCCGACACCGATACCGCCGCAGGGCCCCTCGACGGCGCCCTGCGCGACGTCCAGATCCGTCTGGTCTTCGAGCTCGGCCGCCTCGAGTTGCCGCTCGCCAGCCTGGAATCGCTGGGCGCCGGCCATGTCTTCGAGCTCGGCCGGGGCGAGGACGAGCCGGTCGACATCATCGTCGGCTCCCGCCGCATCGGCACCGGCCAGCTGGTGCGCATTGCCGACCAGGTCGGCGTCCGCATCGTCAGCCTCGCGCGATGACCGCCGGCATCGGCTCCAGCATTGTCGGGCTCGTCGTCCTCACCGGGCTGCTGAGCCTGATGCCGCTGCTGGTGGTGACGGTGACGTCCTTCGCCAAGATCGCCATCGTGCTGTTCCTCGTCCGCAACGCGCTGGGCATCCAGCAGACGCCGCCCAATCTCGTGCTCTACGCCGCCGCCATCGTGCTGTCGGCCTATGTGATGGCACCGGTGCTGCAGGGCGTCTGGGCGGTCGTCGCTGATCCGCGGCTGCCGCTGGCCAGCGTCGCCGACTGGGAGCGCGCCGCCACCGAGGCGGCGCGGCCGGTGCGCGGCTTCCTCGACAGGCACGCCACCCCCGAAAGCCGCAGTTTCTTCATCGAGAGCTCGCACCGGCTGTGGACGCCCGAGCAGGTGCGCGCCATGGCGGGCGAGCGGGATCTCGCGATCCTGGTGCCGTCCTTCCTGGTCTCCGAGCTGAAGCGCGCCTTCGAGATCGGCTTCCTGCTCTACCTGCCCTTCGTCATGGTCGACCTCGTGGTGTCTTCCGTCCTGATGGCGCTGGGCATGCAGATGATGTCGCCCACCGTCGTGTCGACGCCGCTGAAGCTGCTGCGGTTTGTTGCCGTCGACGGCTGGAGCCGGCTGCTGCAGGGGCTGATCCTCACCTATGCGCCGGTGGCCTGAGCCATGACGCCTGGAACCCTCACCTGGCAGATCTACACCGGCCTGACGGCCGCTGCCGCCCTCGCCGGCCCGCCGCTGGCCGTGGCCGCGCTGGTCGGCCTCGTCGTCGGCATCCTGCAGGCCGTCACCCAGATCCAGGACGCCTCCCTGACCCAGACGGTGAAGATCGTCGCCATCGGCGCGTCACTGTTCATCGTCGCCGGCAGGCTGGTGACGCCGCTCTACGAGTACACGCTGCTGATATTCGCCACCTTCCCGCAGCTGGTGCGCTGACGCCGTGGAGCCGCAGGGCACAGCCGCGCTGCTCGCCGCCGCCGAGTCCCTGCTCGGCGCCGTGACACTCGGGTCGATGCGGGCCTTCGGCCTGACCTTCGTGTTCCCGCTGTTCAGCTGGACACGGCTCACCGGCGTCCTGCGCATGGTGTTCGCGCTCGGCGTCTCGCTGCCGGTGAGTCTCGCCGCGCGCCACACGCTGGCGGTGCCGGACTGGCCGATGCTGCTGGTGCTGGCCGCCAAGGAGTTCGCCGTCGGCGCCTTCCTGGGCCTGCTGCTGGCCGTGCCGTTCTGGGGCCTGCAGGCCGCCGGGGACGTGGTCGACGCCTATCGGGGCGCCAGCGCAGCCAACATGCAGGACCCGATGAATGCTGCCGAGCAGACCGTGCTGGGCGCTCTGCTGGTGCAGCTGGGGCTGGCGCTGTTCGTCGTCTCGGGCGGGCTGCTGGCCCTGCTCGGCGTGGTCCACGAGAGCTATGCGGCCTGGCCGTTGACGCGGCTGGCGCCGCCTTTCGACATGGCGCTGGGACGCCTCGTCGGCGTCGTGCTGGGTGCGCTTGTGCGGGTCGCCGTCACGGTCGCCTTCCCGCTCCTGATGGTGCTGCTGCTGGTCGATCTTGCGCTGGTGTTCCTGGCCCGCTCGGCGCGCCAGTTTCCAGCCTTCGACCTGTCGGTGACGCTCAAGAACCTGGCCTTCCTGCTGATGCTGCCAGCCTGCGCGGCATTTCTCGCCACGTGGTTTCGCGGCGAGTGGGCGGCCGCCGTCGCGGTCCTGCGCATCGTCCTGCGGGGGAGCTGATGGCCGGCGCCGGGGATGCCGAGGACCGTCCGCTTCCGCCCAGCCTCACACGGCTGCGCGACCTGCGCCGCGACGGGCAGGTGCCGCGCAGCCGGGATTTTCCCGCTGCGGTGGCGCTGGTGGCGGGGCTAGCCTGGCTGGCGCTGTCGCTGCGCGGCATCGGCGCCCGCATGGAGGCGGCCTTCATGGCCGTCGTGCTGGTAGGCCGTCCCTTTGCCGAGACGGCCGTCGCGCTGGCGCTCGACCTTGCCGTCATCGCCGCCGGCGTGATCATGCCGGTGTTTGCCGTCATGGCGGTGGCCCATGTGGCGGCATCGGTGGCCGAGACCCGCGGCGTCGTCGCCTCCTTCGCGGCGGTGTCGTTCGACGTCAACCGCCTCAATCCGGCCGAGGGGCTGCGCCGGCTGTTCGGCCTGCATGGCTGGGTCGAGCTCGGCAAGAGCCTCGTCAAGGCGCTGGCGGTGCTCGGCGTGCTCGTGCTGCTGCTGCGTGGGCGGCTGAACGACCTGCTCTGGGCGCCGGCCTGCGGCGTCGGCTGCCTGCCGGGCGTCGCCGTCGTCACCATCGGCACCGCGCTCATCGGTGGCAGCGCCGTGCTGCTGCTGCTCGGCCTTGCCGACCTGCCGCTGTCGCGCGCCCTGTTCCGGCGCGACCACCGCATGAGCCTGTCGGAGATGAAGCGCGAGACCAGGCAGGACCAGGGCGATCCCGCCATCCGGCGCGAGCGCCGCGACCGGCATCGCGCGGCCCTCGACGCGCCCGGCCTGCGCGGGCTCGACGCCGCCGCCGTGGTGCTGGTGTCGTCGACCACCGCCGTCGCCATCGCCTGGCGCCCCGGGCGCACGCCGGCGCCGGTGCTGGTCGCCCGCGCCGACGGCGCCGAGGCCGCCAGCCTGCGGATCGAGGCGCTGCGCCGCGGCATCCCGGTGGCGCAGGAGGCGGCGCTCGCGGACATGCTGCGCCGCCGCGCCACGCTGGGCGATTATGTCCCGCAGGATGCCTTTGCGGAGGTCGCCCGCGTGCTCGTGGCGTTCAATCTCGCGGGGTAAGCCGGTCCGCAACTGGCCCGGCTCGCCCTCTGCGATGATCGATCGCGCGGCTGCGGGTCGGGTGCCGATCAGGCCCCCGTTTTTGCCGCCTGGATCGCCGCCCACACCGCCTGCGGCGTGGCCGGCATGTTGATGTGGGTGACGCCCACGGCCGACAGCGCGTCGACCACCGCGTTCATCACCGAGGGAAGCGCACCGGCGCAGCCGGCTTCGCCGCAGCCCTTGGCGCCGAGAATGTTGGTGTCCGCCGGTTGCGGCCGGCTCTCGAAGGCGAAGAACGGCGCGTCGTCGGCCCGCGGCATCGCGTAATCCATGAACGAGCCGGACGCGAGCTGGCCCTCGGCGTCGAACACCACGCCCTCGAGCAGCGCCTGGCCGATGCCCTGCACCACGCCGCCATGCAGCTGGCCCTCGACCAGCATCGGGTTCACGATGGTGCCGAAGTCGTTGACCATCGTGTAGCGCACCACCCGCGTGACCCCGGTCTCGGGGTCGATCTCGACCTCGCAGACATGGCAGCCATTCGGGTAGGCCGAGGGCGAGCTCTGGTGCACATGGTCGACATCGAGCGTCGCCGGCACGTCCGGCGGCAGTGCCGGCGCGGCGCGCAGCCACGCCGCCAGCTCCATGATCCCGATGGCCCTGTCAGTGCCGGCAATGCTGAAGCGCCCGTCCGCGAAGGCGATGTCGGCGACGCCGGCCTCCAGCACGTGAGCAGCCGCCACGCGGCCCTTCTCGATCACCTTCAGGCTGGCTTCCGCTATCGCCGCGCCGGACGCCATGATCGACTTCGACCCGCCGGTGCCACCACCGGCGATGAGCAGGTCGCTGTCTCCCTGCATCAGGCGGATGCGCTCGAACGGCACGCCGAGCTTCGAGGTCAGCACCTGCCCGAACGCGCTCCAGTGGCCCTGGCCATAATCGAGCGTGCCGGTCAGGATCGTGACGCCGCCGTCGGC
>JBMOJG010000296.1:0-4912 GCA_049316925.1 Alsobacter sp.
GCTTCACGGCCGCGAGCTGGTCGCGCCGGATGCGGCCACCGACCACCAGGTCGAGGTCATAGGTCGCGAGCTCGATACACTCGACGCCGAGCGCCTGCGCCTTGTCGAGATTGTCGCCGAACCCGGAGAGATCCGGGGGGCCGGGGCGGGCGGAAATGCCCGTGCCGAGAACACCTATCGTCATGTCAGTCTCCAGTCCGCTTCCGCCCCCGCCGCGGGAATCGGCGAGGATGCCGTATTGCTGGATCGCGGCACGCGGTTACGCGGTGATGACGGTGCGGCCTGCGGCCAGGCCGCATCCCCAATGGTCTTGCGCGTCGTGGCGAAATCCACGCGCATCGCCGCATGGCGCCTGCCGAGGCTTTGTCACGCCGGCCCGATAGGCTAGCGTCGCCGCGGCCAGACACGCCTGCAGGAGGACCCACCATGAAGGACTACATCGCCCGCATCCCGATGCGGCTCATGGTGCCGGACGCCATGCACTGGGCCATCAAGGACGTGCTGGAGGGCGAATACGAGTGCGGTTGCGAGGGCCAGGGGCTCAGCATCCTCGATGTCGGCGCCAATGTGGGATCGTTCGCCCTGTGGGCGACGGCCCGTTGGCCGGGCAGCACCGTCACATCCTACGAGCCGCACCCCGGCACATTCGCGATGCTGCGCCACAACACGGCCGGGCGGGCCGACATCACCGCCGTCAATGCGGCGCTGTTTCCGGGCGGGCAGAAGACCGCGACCTTCATGAGCCGGTTCTCCGGCGACGGCGAATCGGGCCTCGCTTCCTATGCGGCCGACACCTTCGTGCCGGGCGCGCAGGTCGAGACCTACGAGGTCGCCGTGGTTGATCCGGCGCGCCTGCCGTCGGCCGACATTGTCAAGATCGACATCGAGGGCGGGGAGGGCGATGTGCTCGACCATCTCGACCTGTCGGCGACCTCGCTGGTGCTTCTGGAGTACCAGAACCGCAAGAACCGCATCCAGATCGAAAATCGGCTGCGCGCCGACTTCGACACCATCGACCTGCGTGAATATCTGTGGGCGCCGCTCCTCAATCAGGAGTGCTACCGCCCCGACCTCAAGGACGACGTGTACGGACGGCTGTTTGCAACCCGCAAGGGCATGACGCGGATGACCCGCGTCATGCCGGCCATCGAGCCTACGCAATGAGGATGTCGGTGGCTCTCTGTCCCGACATCTGCACACCCAGCAGCAGCACGCTGCTGTCGGCATCGAGCGTTATCGCTCCCCCGCCACGCGCGGCGTCGTAGCTGGCCGCGGCCAGGGCGGCGGCGGCGTTCCAACCGGCCGTGTCCTGCGCGATCAGGCTTTGCCTGGACCCTTGCGCCCGACCGTGATCACCGAGCCCTTGGCCAACAGCCCGACGGCCACGGGAGGCGCCGCAACCTTGATGGTCTTCGGCTTCTTGGGTTCGCGATTGCCGCGTTTCTGACCTTTGGCCATGGAGAGCTCCTGTGGTGACGGTCAAGCTGAGACATCGGTCGACGCACTGTCAGGACCGGCCTGTATAGCCCGATCGCAATGCTCGTGCAGATTGAACTGCACCGGTTCAGGATTCTGTCGAACGACAATCCAGTATGAGCCGATAACAGGCGAATACAAGCCGAACATTTCAGCGGTCAAACGGCTCGGGCGGCGCTGGCCACGTGGACGGGGCAGATGGACCGGCAGGTCATACTGAGGTCAATGCTCGACAGGACGGGACCGGACCAGACCGACATTCCGTCCTGCAGGCGGAACAGCTGCGGCCGAGGTCGCGAACCAAGCGGCTCCGTGGCCTATTGCGACCCTTCGAGGCCCAGCGCTTTGACGACGCCGCCCCATTTCGCCCGTTCGGCGCGGATGTACGCCATGGTCTCATCAACCGAGAGCGGCGTCACCGGGATGAGGCCAACTGCCGCCAGCTTCGACTGGAACTCGGGCGCCCCGGTGATCCGCTTCATTTCGGCATGAAGGCGCTCGACCACCTCGCGCGGCGTCGCCGCCGGGGCGACGAGCACGTGCCAGGATACGGCCTCGTTGCCGGGAACGCCCGTTGCCGCTGCCAGTGTCGGCACGCCTGGCAGCGTGGCGAGCGGCTCCAGCGACGTGACCGCCAGCGCCTTCAGCTGGCCGTCGCGGATCAGCGCCAGCGAGGCGCCCATTTCGGCGAAGGAGGCCTGCACATGGCCGGCCACCACGTCGTTGATCGCCTGCGGCGAGGAGCGGTACGGCACATGCGTGGCCAGGAAGCCGAAGCGCTGCTTCATGTCCTCCATCGCCAGGTGCTGCAGGAAGCCCGCGCCAGGCGTGCTGTAGGTGAGGGGCGTGGCGGCACTGGCGCGGGCGCGCTGCAACAGGGCCTCGACCGAACCGACCCCGAGCGCCGGGTTGACCACCAGTACGAAAGGCGACTTGGCATAGAGCGCGATCGGCACGAAATCCTTGTCGGGATCATAGGCGATCTTCTTGTAGAGAGTCTGGTTGATCGCCAATGGCGCGATGGCGGCGACCAGCAGGGTGTGACCATCGGGGGCCGCCCGCGCCACCGAGGAGGCCGCCATCATCATGGCGGCGCCCGGCTGGTTCTCGACCACCACCGGCTTGCCGAGGCTTTTCTGCAGGTCGTCGGCATAAAGCCGCGCAAGCGTGTCCATGCCGGTCCCGGCCGCGAGTGGCACCACCAATGTGATGGTGCGGCTTGGGAACGGATCTGCGGCGACAGCCGGCAGCGCCAGACCCAAGGCCGCCAAGGCCCCCAGCACGAGGTGTCGGACGGTCATGCGCATCCTCCCAGCGGCCCGCTTCGATGCGGGCGTCTCACTCACCCGGCCGCGGCGCGGCCGAGCACGAAATCGAAATCCACCCGGCTGAACGGACCTTTCAGCCAGGCCCGCGCCGCAATGTCGTCGGGCAGCGTGCCCGAATCCGTCTGCGGCTGGAACGGGATCACCAGGCTTGCGCGCACGCCGAACACCGCGTCCCGGTCGAGATAGGGATCGTCCGCCGGGAACAGCTCGGTGACCACGCTGCGAAAGCCTTCGGCCTCGACGATCACATGCAGGTGCGAGGGCCGCCAGGCCCGCCGCCCGGTCGCACTCAGCAGGTCGCCCACCGGCCCGTCATCCGGCACGCTGTAGGGCTCGGGCCGAATGGTGGTGAACGCATAGCGCCCATCCGCGCCCGTGCGCATCCGCGCCCGCAGGTTGTAAGCAGATTGGTTCTCATCCTGGTTGGAATAGAGCCCGTTCGCCGCCGTCTGCCAGATTTCGAGAACAGCGTGGGGAACCGTATTCCCCTGCGTGTCGCGGACATGGCCCGACACCACGACGGGCTCCCCCGAATTGTCGCCGATGAGGTCGCCGCCAACCGGCAGCTCCGGCGCGCCGCGCACATGGAATGGCCCCAGCACGCTCGATTCCGTCGCGCCCGGCGCCGAATTGACCATGTCGATCAGCGACGAGACGCCGAGCACATCGGACGCCAGCACGAACTCGTTGCGCTCCTCGGTGGTGATGGCGCCTGCCCGGGTCAGGAACCCGATCACCGTCCGCCATTCGGCATGCGTCGGCCGCACCTCGCGGATGTAGTCGTGCAGAAGCGTGACCGCACCTTCCAGCAGCTCACGCACCCGCGGCTCGGTCCCGGGGCCAAAGGCCGCCATCACCGCTTCGGTGATCGTGTCGCGGTCGATGTCCCGCATGCCTGGCGGTTCCTTCTGGTGCTCGTGGCAGTCGGTTGTCCGGCACCGCCCGAGCTTGCCGACCATTGATAATCGGCCTGCGGAGAAAAGAGAACCGGCGGGGCACGTCGCGACGTCACCCGGCGAGAAAGGCTGTCGCTGTCTTGCTGGTCGAAGTGGCAGAAGTGAGCGCCGCCAGCTGCAGTCTCAGCTCCCCGTGCTGCCCCGTCCAACCCCGGTGTAGCTGAACCCGCGCTTCTTCATGTCGTCGGGCCGGTAGATGTTGCGCAGGTCGACCACGATGGGCGCGCGCAGCAGGCCCTTGATCCGGTCGAGGTCGAGCGCCCGGAAGGCGTCCCACTCCGTCACGATCACCAGCGCGTCGGCGCCCTCGACGCACGCATAGGCGTTGGGCGCGTAGGTGACGTCGCTCAGCAGTTTGGCGGCGGCCTCCATGCCCTCGGGGTCATAGGCGCGCACGCTGGCGCCCATGTCCTGCAGGGCGGTGACGATCGCCAGCGACGGCGCGTCGCGCATGTCGTCGGTGTTCGGCTTGAAGGTCAGGCCCAGCAGCGCGATCGTCTTGCCGCGGACGCTGCCGCCACAGGCCGCCAGCACCTTGCGGGCCATGGCGCGCTTGCGGGTGTCGTTGACCGCCACCACCGTCTCGACGATGCGCACCGGCGTGCCGGCATCCTGCGCGGTCTTCACGAGAGCGGTCGTATCCTTGGGGAAGCACGAGCCGCCGTAGCCCGGTCCGGCATGCAGGAACTTGCCGCCGATGCGGTTGTCGAGGCCGATGCCGCGCGCCACCTCCTGCACGTCGGCACCCACCACCTCGCACAGGTCGGCGATCTCGTTGATGAAGGTGATCTTCACCGCCAGGAAGGCGTTGGCCGCATATTTGATCAGCTCGGACGTGCGCCGCGCCGTGAACACCAGCGGCGGCTGGTTGAGTGACAGCGGCCGGTAGAGCTCGGCCATCACCTCGCGGGCACGGGCGTTGTCGGAGCCGATCACCACGCGGTCAGGGCGCTTGAAATCGCCGATGGCAGCGCCTTCGCGCAGGAATTCCGGGTTGGACACGACCGCATAATCGCCGTCCGGCCGTTCCTCGCGCAAAATGCGCTCGACCTCGTCGCCGGTGCCGACCGGCACGGTCGACTTGGTGACCACCACCAGCGGGCCCGCCGACAGCCGGGCGATGTCGCGCGCCGCCGCATAAACGTAGGACAA